>NBLL01000012.1 GCA_002084355.1 Bacteroidetes bacterium 4572_128
GCATTTTACAAAAAACGCAACAACCTTAAAATCAAAGCTTTATGGTTTTTGTTTTTTGCGAAAAAACTTTTTTTACCATACTATAATGAGCGGTTACAAAAAATCTTAAAAAAAACGTCATTTTTGGAAAAAAATTTTTTTTTTAATTTTGAAAAGCATTAAAAAATTGACGTTTTTTTGAAAAAAATTTTTTTAAAATTATAAAAAATCATAAAAAAAAACGTCATTTTTGGAGAAAAATTTTTTTTAAAATTATAAAAAATCTTAAAAAAAACGTCATTTTTGGAGAAAATTTTTTTTTAATTATAAAAAATCATAAAAAAAACGTCATTTTTGGAGAAAAATTTTTTTTTAATTATAAAAAATCATAAAAAAAACGTCATTTTTGGAAAAAATTTTTTTTTTAAATTATAAAAAATCATTAAAAAAACGTCATTTTTGGAATTTTTTTTTTTTTTAATTATAAAAAATCTTAAAAAAAACGTCATTTTTGAAAAAAAATTTTTTTAAAATTATAAAAAATCTTAAAAAAAACGTCATTTTTGGAAAAAATTTTTTTTTTAAATTATAAAAAATCATAAAAAAATTGACATTTTTGGAAAAATTTTTTTAAAATTATAAAAAATGTATCCGCTCATTATAGTATGGTAAATTTCAATTTTTTGCATTTTACAAAAAACGCAACAACCTTAAAATCAAAGCTTTATGGTTTTTGTTTTTTCTATAATGAGCGGTTACTAAAAAATCTTAAAAAAAACGTCATTTTTGGAAAAAATTTTTTTTTTAAATTATAAAAAATCATAAAAAAAAACGTCATTTTTGGAGAAATTTTTTTTTTTAATTATAAAAAAATCATAAAAAAAACGTCATTTTTGGAGAAAAATTTTTTTTTAAATTATAAAAAATCATAAAAAAATTGACATTTTTGGAAAAATTTTTTTTTTAATTTTGAAAAGCATTAAAAAATTGCCGTTTTTTTGAAAAAAATTTTTTTAATGAAAATTTTGAAATTGAAAAATTTTTCAATTTTTTTTGTAATCCAGCTGGGGTTCGAACCCAGGACCCCATCCTTAAAAGGGATGTGCTCTACCAGCTGAGCTACTGAATCAAATAAAAAAATTTTGTAATCCAGCTGGGGTTCGAACCCAGGACCCCATCCTTAAAAGGGATGTGCTCTACCAGCTGAGCTACTGAATCAAATAAAATTTTTTTTATTTTTTATTTCAAAACGTAAATAAGAACTTCAAATAACAGCACAAAGATAAATCTTTTTTTTTATATACAAAAAAAAACACATTTTTTTTTTATTTTTTTTTTATATTATTAATTTGGATTTTTATTTAAATTTTTTAATTTTTTTCTTGCTCTTTTTGAATAAATACTGTCTTGATAATCTTCAATTATTTTTTTATAAAGTTTTTTAGCTTTCTCTATATCGTTCATATTATTTTCATAAATTTGAGCTAATAAAAAAGTTGCATTATCAGATAAAATATCTGAATTATAATCACTTATGATTTTTTCAAGTGAAGATATTGCTTTTTTAAAATCTTTTCTTTTATGAAAAATCTTTGCTTTTTTAAATAAAATTTCATCGTTTAGACTGTGGTTTTTAAATTCATTTAAAATGGTATCCATACTTAAAATTGCCATACTGTCTTGATTTTTCAATATGAGGAAATCTGCACGAGCAAAAATTTCCATCACAAATTCTGATGTATCTTCGGCAATATTATCACTAATTAATAGCGATAATTCAAAAGCGTCATTCGCAATTAATTTAGAAGTACTTGCTTTTAAAACGTCTAATTGTGCCTCTGCCCATTGAAAATCTCCAGTATAATAAGCAAGTTTTGCCTTTTTGAATTTTGCGAGATGTCCAATTGGATTATTTTTATTATCGCTTTCAACTTGTGCATAAATTAAAGTTGCTTCCCAAATATCATCAATTAAAAGATAAATATCTGCAAGCTGGATTTTACAATTAGATAAATCTTTTTTAGAAATATTAGGTATTTTTATTGCAACTTCAAGTAAATTAATAGCTTCTTTAGTTTTTTTTAAAAAAAATGCTTTCAAATAAGAAAGATTTTTTAGTAAAATTACAGTTTTATTATTTCTGCCCAGTTCAGATATGGTTGTTAAAAAATGGTTCTCCAAATTGATTTTTTCTTCTTCCGAAATAAAATCTCCATTTAAAGTGGTTTTTTGAAATAAAACTTCCATCATTTTAATTTTTGCGTCTTCATAATAAATATTTGATTTTCCTTTCTTTACAATCTCTTCATAAATTTTAAAAGAAATATCATATTCTTTATTTTTAAGCGTCAAATTTGCAAGGTCTATAAGACGTTTACCGTTTTCATTTTTTCTTTTATCAATGGCTTTTGTTTGTATAAAAGCCATTTCAAAGTTATGTTTTTGTATATAAACCCATATTAAAAATTCATTATAAACCGTATAATTTGGCTGTTTTCTAATTTTTTTCAAAATAGAAGTTTGCAAAATTTCAATAAAATTTCCAGATTCTTTATCATTAATTATGCTTTGTAAAGAATTTTGTATTCTTCTTAAATGCGACGGTTGATAATTTATTATATCTAAATATTCTTCTACTGCATTTTGATATTTTCTTTGTTTTAAATAAATTGAAGCCAATTCGTAAGAAAATTTATTAGAATTACCAAATTTTTTACGTGCATATAAATATGTTTTTTCTGCAAATTTATATTCTCTTTTTCCTAAAAAGGCAATAGAAAGAGAATAAATTTTATTTTCTAATAACGGAACTTTTTTTATAGCAATATTAAAATTTTTCTCAGCTTTTTCACGCAAATTTTGTTTTTTATATAGACCTCCAAGTTCCACATAATAATAACTTTCATTATTTTTATCTTTTTTAATTTGTTTTTTTATGAGTTTTTCTGACTTTTTAAATTCTTTTAATTCAGATAAAGTCCTCAAATAATATTTAAAATAAATTTTATTATTATTCTTTTTATAAATTTTTTCATACAGCTCAGATGCTTTTTTAAATTCTCTATTTTGATAATATTCTAATGCTAATTGAATGTCTATATCTTTTTGAGAAAAAGCTAAGTATGTAAACATACAAAATAAAGATGTTAAAAAAAAATTTTATAATTTTTTTTATTTTTGCAAAAATAAAAAAAAATGTATATAAAAATATATCCAGATAATCCTAATCAAAAAGCTATTAAAAAAGTCATAGATGTTCTCAAAAGAGGTGGGATTATTATTTATCCAACAGATTCTGTTTATGGTTTTGGTTGTGATATTTATGCTTCCAGAGCGGTTGAAAAAATAGCTCGTATAAAAAATATTAAAAAGAAAGACATTGATTTTTCTTTAGTTTGTTCAGATTTAAGTCATTTGTCAGATTTTACTCAGCATGTTGGTAATAGGACTTTTAAAATGATGAAAAAAAATTTACCTGGGGCATTTACTTTTATTTTAAATGCAAATAATAAAGTTCCTAAACTTTTTAAAAGAAAGAAAAAAACTGTTGGTATTCGTGTTCCTGATAATAATATAGCAAGAGAAATTGTAAATTTTCTTGGTAATCCAATTATGTCAACTTCTGTACGTTCTGATGATAAAATTATTGATTATATGACCGACCCAGAATTAATTCATGAAAGATATAAAGATATAGTAGATTTAGTTATAGATGGTGGTTATGGAAATAATGATGCTTCAACTATAGTAAATTGTGTTTACGAAGAATTTGAAATAATAAGACAAGGAAAATCTAATCTTTTATGAAATTTTTTAAAAAAATCAAAAAATTAGCGTTTTTTAGAAAAATTTTATTATCATAATTCATTAATTTTAAAACAAAAATTTATTCTAAATATTTGAAAATTTTACTTTTATAAAATTCATTTGTAACATCTTTATTTCCATCTAAAATTGCTTTTCTAATTTCATTGTTGAGAAGTAATTTATCATGCTCAATTTTAAATTTACTAAATTTTATTTTTAATTCTTCAAAAAAATTACTTTTAATATCAATATCTCTGATAATTACATTTTTAATTTCATAAATAATTTCATAATTATTTATTTGTGAATAACTTGCATTTAAATTTTCTGGTAAAAATAATCCATTTTCATTTCTAAAATATCCATTGTTAATTTTATTTTTATTTTGAAAAGAATTAATTTTTTTCAAAACTTCTTCTTCTATTTCTTTGCTTTTTTTTATAATTTCTTCATGCTTCAAGTCCAAAATCTTATTTAAAATTATATTTTTTACATTCCTTATTATATTTATTTCTTGATATTTTGAGAAGAAATTTTTTAAATTTTTATAATAAATCAAATTTATTTTCATAATAATTTTGTAACCGTCGTTTGTTGTTACTTCCAAATCGTTTATTTCTAAAATATTAGGGTCTTCAGTTTTTCTAATTTCTTCTTCTAAATTTGCTCCTGTTTTTGCTATTTTCAAAGCAAAATCAAAATTTAAAAAATTTAATTTTAAAAATTTTGCTTTTAATAGAGATTTCATAAAAATCAAAACATCTATATTTTGCTTGGAAATATCTTTTATAATATTAAAACTTTCTTCTTTTCCTTTTCCATATAAATTTATGAAAATTGTTGCCGCTTCGATTTCTTTTAAGTTCCAATTTCTTATAAAATAACTTTCTAATTTTTTTTGAGGAAGATTTTTTACATTTGCTTTTTTTATTAAAATTAAACTTTCTAATATCTCATAAATATTACCGTTTATTAAATGAAAAGAAAGTAAATAATCTAAACAAATTTCATTTTCTTTTTCTGTTTCATTACTTTTATTTACAATTTTTATATTTGAGTTTTTTGATTTTATAAGTAAATCAAAAAGTTTAGAAATTTCAATTTTTGCAAAAGAAAATTCTAATAATGTTTGCAAAGTGATTTCAATTTTGCTTTTTTTTAACTTAATTAAAATATTTGCAAATAAATTTATATCTTTTTTTAGAGCAATAATTTCCAAAAAATTTTCCAAAGAAATAGATAAAATATCAAATTTTACCTTAGATTCTTTACTTGATACGAAAATTTTTTCTTTATAACATTTTATCGCACATTGTATAATTTCAATAATTTTATCTGTTTTTATTCCCTCAGAAAACAAATATTTTAAATCTATTTTACAAGAAATTCTTTTTGCTGCAATAAAAATTCTTATTAATTCAATAATTTTACTTTTATTTTTTATTTCTCTGAGCATTAATTTTTTTAATAAAGAAGAATTTTCTTTATTTTCTTTTAGAATAAGTCCTTCTTTTTCTATTTCTTTCCAAAAAGGAATATATTTTTTAACATCTCCACCAGAACGATGATAAGTATTTAAATTATGAAAATTTATTTTGAATTTATAACTTTCTGCATTAATAATTGCATTTCCAAATATTTTAACATCGTGCTTAGAAAATAATAAATCATAAAAATCAACTAATTCATATTCTTTAATTTCTAAATTTCTTGCTTTAATAATCAAAGAAATTACTTCTCTAATTTCTTTTTTTTTTTTGAAACCTAAGGAATAATCTAATTTTAAAATTTTCCATAAATCCAAATTTAAACCAACATTTTTATAAGGAAGTCCTTTAACTATAACAGAATATCTATAGTTAGTTAAAAAATATGCAATTATCAAAAAAGGTATAATTAATATTACCATTAATAAATTATCAAACAATTTATATTTTTATAATTTTTTTACAAATTTGCAATTTATTTTTTTAAAAAAAAATATCGTTTTTTTTTAAATTTAAAAATTCATAAAAAATTGGCGTTTTTTCAAAAAAAAATTTTTGGACGATTTTTGATTTTTTTTTAAATTTAAAAATTTACATAATTTTTTAAAATAATTTTTTTTTATTAAATTTGAAATTTATAAAATTATTGAAAAATGAAAATTTTATATTATTCTCCGCATCCAAATTTGAATAATGCTGACGATACAGGTTATGCAACTCATATCAATGAAATGATAAATGCTTTTGAAGATTTGGGACATCAAGTTTTACCTTTAATTATGGGTGGCAGAGAAAAAAGAAATGTTCAAGAAATACAAACTTCTTTTTTTAAGAAAATTTTAAAAAAAGTCATACATAAATATATTTGGGAAAGTTTAAAAGATATTAATTTAAGAAAATTTGATATTTATGCAAAAAATAAATTAATAGAAACATTTGAAAAATTCTCTCCGGACATAATTTATGAAAGAGCAAATTATTTTCAATCTTCTGGAGTTGAAGTTGCAAAACAATTTAAAATAAAACATATTTTAGAAGTTAATTCGCCTTATGTAGAAGAACGAATTAATTTACAAGGGAAATCTTTTTTCTTAAAAAAAGCTCAAAAAATTGAAAAAAAAATTTTATTAAATACAGATAGGATTTTAGTTGTTTCAAGTTCTTTAAAAGATTATTTTTTAAAAAAATATCATTTAAATGAGAAAAAAATTTTTGTTACGCCAAATGCAATAAATATTAATAAAATTAAAATTGATGAGAATTTAAAATTAAATTTGATAAAAAAATATGATTTAAAAGATAAAATTGTCATTGGTTTTGTGGGTTCGTTTTTTAAATGGCACGGAATAGATTTATTAATTAATGCTTTTAAAGTTTTAAATAATAAATATGAAAATATAAAACTCTTGATAGTCGGAGATGGAGATATTTTTGAAGAACTAAAAGAATTATCTTCAAATAATAAAAATATTATTTTCACTGGTTCTATAAAACATAAAAATATTTTTTCTTATATAGATTTGATGAATATAACAGTTGCCATGTCAAGAAATAACTGGTATGGTTCACCAACTAAAATTTTTGAATATGGAATAATGGAAAAAGCAATTATTGCTCCAAATGAAATTCCATTAGATGTAAAATCATTAATTGATGCTATTGAATTTTATATTGAAAATAAAAATTTGATGAAAGATTTTGCTTTAAGTTTTAAAAATAAAATTATTAAGCATCGCCAATGGATTAATAATGTTGAAATTGCTTTAAAAAAATAATTAAAATAAAAAATTATGAAAAAAATAGTTGGTACAAATTTATTAGGGTATCCACAAATAAGAAATTTTGCAAGTCTAAATTTTAATAATTATCAAGTTGTTAAAAAACAAGATTTATTTAAAATTCCATCTTTTTTGAGTTTTAAATTATTTAATAAATTACCTCAATATGAACTAAATTCTTTTTGGGATTTAGACTTAAACAAGTGTGATTTATACCATTTTTTTAATACAATAAGTCATGGTAAAAAACCTTGGATAACTACATTTGAAACATCTTTACCTCGTTGGGGAGATATTAGTAATAAAAAGATAGAAAAAGGTCTAAAATTTCTTGCAAATGATAATTGTAAAAAATTAATTGCATTTTCTGAGTGTACGAAAAATATTCAAGAACAATATATTATAAATAATTTTCCTGAATATAAAGATGTTATTTTTAAAAAATTAATAAGCATTCATCCATCTCAAAAAATATTAGTAGAAAATATTGATGAAAAAAAAACATTCAATAATGAATATACACATTTTACATTTATAGGAAATCAATTTTTCAGAAAAGGAGGTAGAGAAGCTGTTTATTCTACAATAAAACTATATAAAGAAGGTTTACCTGTCAAACTAACAATTATTTCAAAAATAGAAACAGATTTTTATGCTTCTCAAACAACGAAAGTAGATGTTAATGAAATATTAAAAATTATTAACAAATATCCAAAATGTATTAACTTATTAGGTCAAATTTCAAATCAAGAAGTTTTAAACTTATTAAAGAAAACAGATGTTGCTTTATTGCCTACTTATGCGGATACTTATGGCTATTCTGTTTTAGAAGCTCAGGCATCTGCTTGTCCTGTAATTTCTACTGATATTAGAGCTTTACCTGAAATAAATAATGAGGACATAGGTTGGGTAATTAATGTTCCAAAAGATGAATTAGGTAATGGCATTTTAAATAATGATAAAAATAGAAAATTATTTTCTAAACAATTAGAAAATAATTTATATCAAAAAATGTATGAAATTTTAAAAAATAAAAATATCATTAAAGAAAAATCCAAAAAATCTATAGAAAATATCAAATTAAATCATTCTATTTCAAAAAAAACAAAAGAAATAGAAAAGATATATGATGATAGTATATGTTAATATATTTTTATATTCTTTTATTTATTTAATTTTTTGAAATAAATAATTTGGATTTTTCATAATTAATTTAAAATTTGGATTTTTTAGCACTTCTGACATCAATTTATTAATACCGCCAAATCCAGAACCATCAGAAGAATCATCAAATAAAATATAAGCACCTTTATTTAGATGTTTATTGACATTCAAAAAATCTAACTTTGCTCCATCATAAGAATGGTCACCATCAATAAAACAAAAATCAAATTTCTCTGGCAATTTAACTTTCCTATTAAAGATGTCCGTAAGCTCTTCATCTTTCTCTTTTGAAAGAAAAAATGACTGTGAAGTATCATGAATAGAATATGGTAAATCTTTAGAATGAAAAAATATAAGGTTGTTTATATATGTTTTTTTAACGAATTCATTATATTCTTTAAATTTAAGTTCTTTATCAAAGAAATCTTTATTATCATCTTGAAGTTTCCAAAAATCAACATTATAAAAATTTATATCTTTCTTATATTTTTTACTCAAATAAGTAATAATAACTGTAGAAAGTCCAACAAAAGAACCTATTTCTAATATATTTGATTTTTTATCTAATTTTTGTATTACATAGTCCCAAACATAAATATTTCCTTTTTCAAGCATACCACCACCACATACATATTCTGCATATGAAAAATATTTATCTTCTAAATATTTAGTTTTAGGAACTAATAAATATTTAGTTTTATTAAAAAAAAATCTTAGATATTTTATTAGTTTGTGTCTTAATAATTGGATCATATTATTTTGTTAATAACAAATTTAAATATTCTTTTTTTACAGCTGTCCATGAATAATTATTTTCAAATAATTTTCTATTGGATATTCCTTTTTCTTTAAACCAATTAGGATTATTGATTAGTTTATTATTAATAAATGAAGACAAAGCATTTTCTTTAGTCATATCAATACAAACTGTATCATCTTTTAAAATCCATCTAAAAAGTTCTTTATCATGAAGTATTACAGGAAGTCCTGCAGACATGGCTTCAATACTTACAATACCAAAACCTTCCTGAATTGATGCAAGAACAAATAAATCAGCTACAGCATATACTTCTGGAATATCATTTCTATTTACAAACAAATGAATGAATCGTTTACCTAACAATTCTTTTCCTAACTTTATTAAATCAGATTCACCTATTTTTCCACAAAGTACAAGTGTCCAGTCTTTAGAAAGTTTATTTGTTTCACGAATGATATATTCCATGTTTTTAGAACGGTTAATTACACCAACACTCAACAATACCTTTTTTGTTTGAATTCCAAATTTATTCCTTAATTCTTCTTTTGTTTGCTTTAAATTATCAGACGTATCATTAATAAAATGAGGTATCAAAAAAGTTTCTTTGTTTATTTTATTTTCCTTAAAATAAGATACTTGTTTTTTATAATTCTCAATGCTTACTTGATGAAAAACATCTCCCATCTGTATATATTCTTTTGGCTCCATACTTACACCATGAGTTAAAATAATAGTTGGCTTACCTTTCATTAGAAATTTAAATACTAAAAGAGTTCTGCCAACCATAGGTTCTATAACCAAAATTTTATCAAATTTTTTAAATCTAATAAGAGTATGAAAAATAAATTTTAATGAAAAGAATAAAGATTCCCAATAAAAATTAGTACCTCTAAACTTTGCAAGAAATCTAACTATTTTAGAATCTCTGGAAAATGTATGCAATGGTTTTTCAATTTTATTTTTCTTGCCTGTTCTTTTATATAACTTAAATTCAATACCTTCAATATTTTCTTTTAATAAGCTATTAAATAAAAGTCGTGTATGTGTTTCATAGCCTCTCATCACATCATCTAAGCCTGCACATAATATTGCAATTTCTTTTATTTTTTTCATTTCTAAAATTCAATATAAAATAAATTTTACACAAAATTAAAATAATTTATTTGTTTTCATTTTTTTTTATAATTTTATTATAATTTATTTTTAATAAAATTATGAACAAAATTATTTATTAAAAACGGAATTTTCCCAGAAAATCTGATTTTAAAAATGCTTTTTTGTTTTTTTATTTATGTAAAAAAAATTAATTGAATTAATTAATAATTATGAAAAAAATTTGTTTATTAACAGACGGAATTTTTCCTTATGTTATGGGAGGAATGCAAAAACATTCTTATTATAGTGCGAAATATTTTGCGAGAAATGAAATATTTACTGATGTTTATCATTTTATTCCGAATGATAAAAAACATTTGAAATTAAAAGATTTTTTTTCCGAAAAAGAGTTAATTTTTTTAAATTTTCATGAAATAGATTTTCCAAAATCTATTTATTTTCCCGGGCATTATCTTTATAATTCTTATATTTTCTCAAAAAATATTTTTGATATTTTAATAAAAAATTTAAAAAATGTTAAATTAATTTATTCACAAGGTTTTTCTGCTTGGTATTTATTGAAAAATAAAACTAAAATAAATAATTCTATAAAAATAGCTGTTAATTTTCATGGTTTGGAGATGTTCCAAAAAACAGTAAATTTTAAAAATTTATTTGAAAATCATTTATTAAAAAAACCAGTTTTGTATAATTTGAATAGATCTGATTTTTCCATTTCACTTGGTGGGAAATTAAAAATAATAAAATTAGAAAATTTGTTTTTATTGGTCGTTATGAAAAGCGAAAAGGTATTCCACAATTACAAAATGTTTTAAAAAACCTACAAAAAGATTTAAAATATTCTTTTGAATTTATAGGAGCTATTCCCGAAAAAATACGTTTAAAAGATGAAAAAATAGTTTATCACGGTGTCATTTTAGAAGAAAATAAAATTATGAATATTTTACAAAATGCTGATTTTATTGTAGTTCCAAGTTTTTCTGAAGGTATGCCGACAGTAATTTTAGAAGCAATGTCTTGTGCTTGTGCTGTAATTGCTACCGATGTAGGAGCAGTAAATTGTTTAGTAAATGAAAAAACAGGCTGGTTAATAGAAGCCGTAAATTTAAAACAATTAGAAAAAAGTATTATTCAAGCAATTTCAATTTCGGATAATGAGCTTTTAGAAAAAAAGAAAAACGCTTTATCTTTAATAAAAGAAAAGTTCTTATTAGAAAAAGTTATAGAAAAAACATTAAAAGAATTAAGGTTCAATGATTAGAATTTTTTTTTTCGTAAAAATGCAAAATTTTAATGAATTAAATTAATAAAAAAAATTTTTTTTTAAAAAAAACGATAAATTTTAATGAATTTAAATTAAAAAGAAATTTTTTCAAAAAAATGTTAAAATTTTTATAATTTTCAAAAAAAAATTTTTCCAAAAAACGTCCAAAATTTTAATGAATTAAAATAAAAATTTTTTTTTCGTAAAAATGTCAAAATTTTAATGAATTAAATTATTCATTAAAATTTTCTTTTTTAAAAAAGAAACATTTTCTAATATTTTTTTCTTTTAATTTTATTTTTTTTTAAAAAATATTTTAAAATAAAATAAAAATATTCAAATTTTATAATCTCTTCTGCCGATTTATTATTATTTTCCATAGGTATTCTATGTAGATTAAATTTAGAAAAATCATCTTTTAAACCAGAAATTCCAAATGACATTTTACAATTTTCAACATTATACAAATAATTAAATAATTCAATTTTTATTTCATCGTCGCTAAAAGGAAAAGAAAAATATTTTTCTTTCAAAAAAAATTCTTTTTTAAGAAACTCAAAACTTTTAAATATTTGAATTTTTTGATTTTGAAAATTTAATTCCTTTAAATTTGGATGATCTAAAGTGTGCGAACCAATTGTAAAACCCCTATTTAAAAGATTTTTAATTTCTATTTTGTTCAAATAAGGTTGATTTTTACATAAAAAATCATTAAAATTTATATTTATTTTCTTAGCAATTTTTTCTAAAATAAATTTTTCTTTATATTTTATGCTTAATAATTTTTTCAAAAGTGTATCTTTATTTTTAAAATTTATTTTAAATATTTCATCAAAATCTTTCAAAATAAATTTTTCTTTTTTTGAATTTATTTTTTCAATTATCAAGCTTACTTTATATCTAAAAAAAAGTTTTTTATTATCTATAAAATCTGTATTTAAAAATACTGTTGCGGGAATACCTTTTTTTTCTAAAATTGGAGCAATTACGGTATAAAATTCTTTCAAACCATCATCAAAACTCATATGAAATACAGGTTTTTTTAAAATTTTATTATTTGAGGTAATTTCAAACAATTCATTTATTGATATTGCTTTGTAAAATTTACAAAAATATTCTAAGTCTTTTAAGAATAATTTTGTGTTCCTAATAGAATATAAATTGCTAATGTGTGGTAATTTCACATCACTAATTGTGTGATAAAACGGTAATAATATTTTTCTTCTCGTTATTTTTATAAAAAAATTATTTGGAATTTTTTTCGAAAAAAGAAATAAAAATTTTTTTAAGATACTATTTTTCATAATTTTAAAAATAATTTTTTTTTTTTTATATAATCTATTTTTTTTTTTTATTTTGCAAAAAAATATTAAAAATCATATTTAATGAAAACATTCGAAGAACTTGGTTTAAATTCAGAAATATTAAAAGCCATAGAAGATTTAGGATTTGAAAGTCCTACTCTTGTGCAAGACAAGACTATAGACGTTTTATTGAATTCTAATAAAGATTTAGTTGTATTGTCTCAAACTGGAACAGGAAAAACTGCTGCTTTTGGTTTTCCTTTAATTCAAAAAATTGAAAAAGATACAAAAAAACCACAAACTTTAATTTTATGTCCTACTCGTGAATTATGTATTCAAATTGCGAAAGATTTAAAATCGTATGCTAAATATACAGAAAATTTTAATATTGTTGCTGTTTATGGAGGTTCTTCCATAGAAAAACAGATGTATGATTTAAAAAGTAATGTACAAATGGTTGTTGGCACGCCCGGAAGAACTTTAGATTTAATAAAAAGAAAAAAGTTAAATGTATCAGAAATAAAATATCTTATCCTCGATGAAGCCGATGAAATGTTTAATATGGGCTTTAAAGAAGAATTAAATTCTATTTTAGAAAAAACGCCAGACAAGAAACAAAATTGCCTTTTTACAGCAACAATGCCAAAAGAGGCTTATAGAATTGCGTCTAAATATATGGATAATCCAGAGGAAATTGTTGCTGGAAAGAAAAATATTGGTGCGATTAATGTAAATCACGTTTATTATATGGTTCAGGCAAAAGATAGATATAAAGCTTTGAAACGTATTGCAGATGTAAATCCCAATATTTATGGAATAATTTTTTGCCGTACTCGTAGAGAAACGAAAGATATTGCAGATAAATTAATGGGTGACGGTTATAATGCTGATGCTTTACACGGTGATTTATCGCAAGCACAACGTGATTATGTTATGCACCGTTTTAGAGTAAAAAATTTGCAAATTCTTGTTGCAACTGATGTCGCTGCCCGTGGTCTTGATGTTGAAGATTTAACACATATTATTAATTATAATATGCCAGATGATCCAGAAGCTTATATTCACAGAAGTGGCAGAACAGGAAGAGCAGGAAAAAAAGGTACTTCTATTTCTATTATTCACACAAGAAGTATGAATAAAATTCGTGAATTAGAAAAAAAAGTTTCTCAGAAATTTGAAAGGAATTTGATACCTATTGGCGAAGAAATTTGTGAAAAACAACTTTTTAATTTAATTGATAAAGTAGAAAAAATTAAAGTTGATGAAAAACAAATTGAAAAATATCTTCCAATAATTTACAAAAAATTAGATTGGTTGAACAGAGAAGATTTAATTAAACATTTTGTTTCTGTTGAATTTAATCATTTTTTAGAATATTATAAGAATGCTGTCGATTTGAATGTTCAGATTAGAAAAGATAGGAATACTAAAGACGGAAAAGAAAACTCTCGACATTCTTCGGAAAATTTTTCAAGATTTTACATAAATATTGGTTCTGTAAATAAATTAGTTCCTGTTCGTTTGATAGGTTTAATTAATGAAAGATTAAAGAAAAGAGATGTTGAAATAGGAAAAATAGAAATTTTAAAGAAATTTTCTTTTTTTGAAGTTGATAAAAATTTTGAGGATCAAGTATTAGATACTTTTAAAAATTATGAGTTTGAAGGTAATAGTTTAATTGTGGAGCTTTCAAAAGAAAAAAAAGGATCTCAGCAAGACGGTAATTTTAGAAAAAGGAATTTCAAAAAAAATGATAGTTTCAAAAGAAACGACAGATTTAAAAAAGATGACGGTTTCAAAAGAAACGACAGATTTAAAAAAGATGAAGGTTTCAAAAGAACTGACAGATTTAAGAAAGATGACGGTTTTAAAAGAACCGACAGATTTAAAAAAGATGACGGTTTTAAAAGAACCGACAGATTTAAGAAAGATGACGGTTTCAAAAAAAACGACAGATTTAAGAAAGATGACGGTTTCAAAAAAGATAATAGTTTTAATGAGGAATGAGGAATATTTTAATGAGAAATTAGGAATGAGAAATGAGGGATGTTTTAATAAGAATATTTATTTAGAATTTTTTGAAAAGAGATTAATATTTCGCATTCCTCATTCCTCATTCCTCATTAAGTTGTTTATTTTATTTTTTTTTTTTCAAAGTTGTGTTGGTAAAAGCGAAGAAATTAAAAAGATAAAAGTTGGTGCTGAAAGAACCGAAATTTATTTACCATTATTAAAAAATAAAAAAGTTGCTATAGTTTCCAATCAAAGTTCATTAATTGGAAAAAAACATCTTGTTGATAGCCTTTTGAAATTGAAAATAAATATAGTAAAAATTTTTTGTCCAGAGCATGGTTTTAGAGGAAAAGCTGACGCTGGTGAACATGTTAATTCTTATACAGATAAGAAAACTGGTTTAAAAGTGATTTCTTTATTTGGAAAAAATAAAAAGGCTCGTAAAAAAGATTTAAAAAATATTGATATAATTATTTTTGATATACAGGATGTTGGGGTTAGATTTTATACATATACTTCCACTATGCATTATATGATGGAATCTTGCAGTGAAAATAATATTCAAATGTTGATTTTTGACCGTCCAAATCCTAATGGTTTTTATGTTGATGGGAATATTTTAGATATGAAATTTAAGTCTTTTGTTGGAATGCATCCTGTTCCGATAGTACACGGTTTGACAATTGGCGAATATGCAAAAATGATAAACGGTGAAAAATGGTTAAAAAATGGAATAAAATGTGACTTAAAAATTATTCCTTGTGAAAATTACACACATAAAGATTTGTACGAATTGCCAATAAAACCGTCTCCGAATTTGCCAAATATTAGTTCAATTTATTTGTATCCGTCTTTGTGCTTATTTGAAGGAACGCCGATAAGTATTGGACGTGGAACAGATTTTCCTTTTCAAGTTTTTGGACATCCGAGTTTTAAAAATGATACTTTTATTTTTATTCCTAAGATTACAGAAGGAAGTAAATATCCAAAATTTAAAAATAAGAAATGTTTTGGTTTTGATTTGAGAAAAGAAAAAAATAATATTCTTAATTCGAAAAAAATTAATTTATCTTTTTTGATAGAAAGTTATAAAAAGTTTGAAAAAAAAGGTCATTTTTTTAAAAAATTTTTTTCTGTTCTTGCTGGTGGAAAAACCTTAGAAAATCAAATTAAAAAAAATCTTAGCGAAAAAGAAATTCGTAAAACTTGGGAAAAAGACTTAAGAAATTTTAAAATTTTAAGAAAAAAATATCTTATTTATGAGGATTTTTAATTTGAAATTATTAGAATTTTTGGCTATAAAACTTTTTTGTGTAGGAATTTTTTCTTAAATAAGTATCATTTTTATGATTTTAAATTAAAAAAAATTTTTTTCAAAAAAACGTTAATTTTTTATGTTTTCAAATTATTAAAAAAAAAATTTTTCGAAAAGAACCAAATATTTTATGATTCAAATAAAAAATTTAAAAAATTGGCGATTTTGAAAAAAATATTTTTTTATTTAAATTAAAAGATATTAAAATTTTGGACGAATTTTGAAAAATTTTTATTTCAAAATAAAAAACATTAATTTTTTTTTCTAATGAAATTTATAATAAATTTATACAGGAAATTCTAAAAAGAATATTATTTTTTTGAAAATTTTTTTTATTTTATTAAAAATAAATTAAAAATATTTTTCGTTTTAATTTTATGAAAAATTTTATTACGGTAATTTATATTTTATTTTCTTTTTTTGTTTCTTTTTCACAAGAAAAAGATAAAAATCTTTGCGAATTAATTTTAGAAACTTCTTTAAAATCGGAATTGTATAAAGAAAAAATTAACAATGTTGTTATAGAAGTTGGGAAAAACTTCATTTTTTTTCCATATAAATCAGGAGTTTTAGAAAAAAATGAAAAAGAACGTTTAGTTATTAATTTAAGAGAATTAGATTGTGTAACTTTCGTTGAAAATACAATAGCAATATCAAATTTAATAAAATCAAAAAAAAATGATTTTTCTGATTTTAAAAAAGAACTGCAATTAATAAGGTATAGAAATGGAGAGATAAAAAATTATTCTTCCAGATTACATTATTTTTCTGACTGGATATTTGAAAATGAAAAAAATAAGAAAGTAAAAGATATTACAAAAATTCTCGACGGTGAAATTTATAAAAAAAATATAAATTTTATCTCAAGAAATAAAAATAAGTATAAAGGAATTTCTGACGAAAATATTTTAGAAGAAATAAGAAATATAGAAAATAATATTTCAAAAAGAAAATATTATTTCATACCAAAAAATAAAATCTCAAAAATAAAAGACAAAATTAAAGATGGAGATATAATTGCTATTACCTTAAATATTAAGAATTTAGATATTGCTCATGTTGGAATAGCAATATGGGAAAATTCAAAACTTCATCTTTTGCATGCTTCGTCCAGAATGAAAAAAATTGTAATTTCTAAAAAAACATTAGATAATTATATATTAAATAATAAACAATTTACAGGTCTGATGGTTGTCAGACCGCAATTTTAAAATTAAAAAAAAGAAATTTTTTATTTTTTTAATTAAAAAAAAAATTTTTGAATGATTTTTGTTTTATTTTATTAAAAAAATTTTTTATTTTTGTAAAATTTTTAAAAAAAGAATTATGAAATATACAATATTTATTTATATAACATTTTTTTCATTTTTTAATGCTATTTATTCTCAAAATGAACTATCTTTTGAAAATACTTTAAAAAATATTTGGGCAAAAACTTATGATATAAACAGTGAAGGAACGGGTCTTGGAAATGCAACTCTTGGATATTCAAGTGGTGTAAATAATACAGAAGGAGTTTATAATGTTTTTATTGGAAGTTATAGTGGTTATAATAATACTTTTGGAAGTGTGAATGTCTATCTTGGAAGTTATAGTGGTTATGGTAATTTAGAAGGTAAAAAAAATGTGTTTATCGGTTACAAATCAGGTTATTACGAAAAAGGTTCTAATAAATTATATATCTCTAATTCTGCAACAAAGCGTCCTTTAATTTATGGCGATTTTGTGAAAACTTTGTTAAAAGTAAATGGAACTCTTGTCGTAGAAGACCTTTTAAAACTTAAACCAAAAAAAGAAGCTCCAGAATATCCAAGTGAAGGAACAATTTACATGGATAAAAAGACAAAAGAACTGAAAGTTTATAACGGTAAAACTTGGAAAACTATAATGTTTAAAGAATAAAATATATGGAAAGAAAAATAAAGGACTATATACTAATATTTTTAAAAGGTATAGCTATGGGAGCAGCAGATATTGTTCCCGGCGTTTCTGGCGGAACTATTGCTCTTATTTCTGGAATTTATGAAGAACTAATAAATACTATTCGCTCTTTTAATTTGAAGAATTTGAAAAAAATTTTTGCTTTAAAATTCTCAGATTTTTTTTATTCTATAAATATAAATTTTTTAATAGCTTTAGTTGGAGGAATTTTTTTAAGTGCAATTTCCTTAGCAAGAATATTAAAACATACTTTAGAAAATTATCCTGTATTAATTTGGTCATTTTTTTTCGGTTTGATACTCGCTTCTGCAATAGTTGTCACTAAGCGTATAAAAACTTGGAATTATAAAACTTTTATTTTTTTAATTTTAGGAATTATAATTGCTTATTTTATAACAATAATTTCACCAACAAAAACTCCAGACGCATATTGGTTTATTTTTATTTCTGGTTCAATATCCATTTGTGCGATGATTTTACCTGGAATTTCTGGAGCTTTTATTTTGTTACTTTTAGGGAAATATGAATTTATTATAGATGCAATTAGTGAATTTAAAATAGGAATAATTTTAACTTTTGCATCTGGAGCAATAATCGGTTTATTAAGTTTTTCTAATGTCCTTTCTTGGCTTTTGAAAAAATATAAAGATTTTACCATTGCTGTTTTAGCTGGTTTTATGTTGGGTTCGTTAAATAAAGTCTGGCCATGGAAGTTTATAAAAGAAGAAATAAATAGCTACGGTAATTTAATAAAAATAGAAAAAAATATTTTTCCAGATATTATTTTTGAATTTTCCAATGATTCTTTGTTTCTAGCTTTGATAATTTCTTTAGTTGGTTTTTTTGTGATAGTATTTGTAGATAAAATTACGAGCAATAAATGAAAATTTTTGGTTTAATTTCTTATCCTATAAAACATTCTTTTTCGGCATCATTTTTTGAAAAAAAATTTCGTAATGAAAAAATAAATGATGCTTGTTATAAAAATTTCCCATTAGAAAATCTAAAAAATTTTTTTGAATTATTAAATAATTATCCGAATTTAAAAGGTTTAAATGTGAGTATTCCACATAAGAAAAAAATTGTAAATTATATAGATGAAATGGATAATATTTCAAAAAATATTGGAGCGGTAAATACAATAAAGATTTTAAAAAGAAATAATAAATTTTTTCTAAAATCTTATAATACAGATGTTTATGGTTTTGAAAAATCTTTTTTAAAATCTTTAAAAAAAAATGCTTTTTTGGAAAAAAATTTTTTTTTAAATAAAAAAGCTTTGATTTTGGGAACTGGCGGCTCGGCGCAATCTGTTGCTTACGTTTTTAAAAAACTTCATTTAAATTTTTATTTTGTTTCCAGAAAACCAAAAGAAAAAAATGAAATTTCATTTTTAGATATGAATAAAAATTTAATTCAAAATGTTAATTTTATTGTAAATGCAACGCCGATTGGAATGTTTCCTAATGTAGAAAAATATCCAAATATTCCATACAAATTTTTAAATGAAAAACATTTTTTATTTGATTTAGTTTATAATCCACAAATTACAGAATTTCTTAAAAGAGGAAGTTTTTATAATGCAAAAATTCAAAATGGCTTAGATATGTTGCATTTTCAAGCAGAAAAATCTTGGGAAATTTGGACAAAAAATTAATTTTAATTTTTTTATATTATGTATTTTAAATCCTTTGAAAAAATTGGTTTAAATGCTTTCAAAATAGAATTTCCTTTTCATAATGATGCTATGTTGACAGGAATTTTAAATGTTAATGAAGAATTTAAAAATTCTACCAAAGGAATAAAATTAAAAGAACATTTTTTTGGGATTTGATTTTTCGGAGAAATTTTAGGATTTGGTGTTCATGGAGAATTTGCTTATAATGAAAAAAATAATTCAAAAAATTTTAAACAATTCGTTTTGGGAGCAGATTATACTTTTGAAAATTCTTTGTATTTTATTGCAGAATATTATAAAAATGAATTGGTGAAAAAGATTATAAAAAATACATTTTTTTGATTGGACACGTTTTTTTACAGAAGGAGAAAATCTCGAACAAGATTATATTTATTTTCGTAAATCATATCCAATTGGAGATTTTTTAAATTGGTCTAATTTTCTAATGCTAAATTTAAATGATAAAAGTGGCGTATTTTCCCATGGTTTGATTTAAGTATCAATGATAATACAGAATTTATTATTGTTGCTTATTTGTCTTTTGGTAAAAAAAATATAGAATTTGGAGAATTTAGAAAAGGTGCTTTTGTAAGAATAAAAATTTATTCTTAATAAAAAAAATTGCGATTCCGAAAGGATTCGAACCTTTGACCCACAGCTTAGAAGGCTGTTGCTCTATCCAACTGAGCTACGGAACCATTTTCTTAAAAACATCGCAAAGATAAATAAAAATTTTTAATTCCAAATTTTTTTTAACTTTTTTTTAAAATTTTATTTTTTTTTTTGAAAAAATGCCAAAATTTTAATGCTTTTTTAATTTCGATTAAAAATATTTTTTTTTATTTAATTCGTCCAAAATTTTAATATTTTTTAAAAAACGCAAAAATTTTATTTTTTTTTATTTTGAAATTAAAAAAACATTGAAATTTTGGGCGATTTTTGAAAAAAATTTTTTTTATAAAAAAAAAGAAATATGAATGATTTTTTAATCATTTTATTTTTTTAAAAAACCATAAGCATAAATTTTTGATTCAATTTTTTTTGCCAAAATTTTTAATTTTTCTCGCAAATTTGTTATTAAATTCATATATTTTTTATCTTTACTTTTATTATTCATTATACCTTTTGCGCTGCGACCTTGAAAATATGCACGAATGTCATATAAAGACGCATTTACATTGCAATTTGGATTTTGTTAATAATAAATCCAAATCTCACGAGCATCATTAAAAACCTCTTTTGCTTTAATAGAAAATTCTAAACTTTCTGTTCTTAATATTTTTTTCCTAATAAATCGCTGTTTCCATTTGCTTTTAACTTTCCTTGAATAAATTTCACCATAAAATTAAATCAAACTTTTCTCTTGAATTTACTTCATTTTCTGTAAATAGAATCCAATGGTTTTTAGTATTTTCTGATGAAATCCTATTTTGTCCGTGAAATAAAGTAAAAGTCAAACTATCATTTTGAAAATTAATATCTTTTTCCCATTTCTTTTTTGGAATAAGAAATTGGTCTCTGTCGTTAATCCAAGTTGTTTTAATGCAATGACGAACTGCAAAATAAACACAAGCATTAAAAATATTATCTGTATTGAAGTTCCAAAAATTAAAATGTTCTATTCTATTTCGCATTATATATAATTGTGAATTATATTGAAAGTATGGTGAAGGTTTCCCATATAAGCAATAGCATAGAGAATTTATCATCAAAATTTTTTATCCACTTATTAATACTCTTTTTCAATTTACCGTAAAAACGCTTTTTTCTTATTTTATTTTCATTTTTATCAAAAACATATGACAATTTATATTTTTGATATTGTTTTTTACACTTAAATTCCAAATTGTAAAACCAATGAAAAAAACCTTTTACATTATCAAATGTAATCAGGAACAATAAAACCTCTCATAAATTTTACTAAAAAATATTAAGAAAAAGAATTGATTACATTTGCAAAAAATAAAAAATAAAATTATGCAATATTTTAATGATTATTTAAAAAAAATAAAATCTGTTCCTTTGGAAGAAATAACAGAACATTCGCATCGTTCTGCATTGCAAATATTATTAGAAAAAATATCTGAAAATAAAAAAGATAATATAAAAATATTACATGAACCAAAACGAGAAGGAAAATTTGGCTCACCAGACTATAAAATAACTAAGGATAGTGGAATTATCGGATATATTGAAAATAAAAAAATAGATGCAGACTTAAATAAAATACTTAAAACAGAACAAATAAAAAAATACAGAGAACTATCTGATAATATTTTACTAACAAATTATCTGGATTTTTTTTGGATAAAAAAAGATAGTATTCAAAAAGAAACTTTATGTGATATTTTTACTTTGACAAAGTTTAAAACTTTGTCAAAGTTGAACACAGACGGCGTTCAAAAATTAATAGAAAATTTTTATTCACAAACACCAATAGGAATTTCTACAGCAAAAGAACTCGCTATTGCACTTGCTATTCGTGCTAAAAATTTAAAAGATTTTCTGCAAGATGAATTAACGCAACAACAAAAAGAAAACTCTGGCGGTCTATTGTTCGGACTTTATGAAACTTTCCAAGAATATATTTTCACTGATTTATCAATCTCCGAATTTGCTGATGCTTTTGCACAAATGCTTGTTTATGGACTTTTTCAGGCAAAATTGAATGCCGATACAAAAACAGTAACTTTGCAAAATGCAAAATATTTTATTCCTCAATCATTCAAATTAATACAAGAACTTGTTGGTTTCCTTGATGAATTAAATAAATTAGAATACGCAAATGCAAAATGGATAATTGACGAAGTAATTTCGCTGATGAATAATCTTGATTTACAAGAAATTAAAAAATCAATGTTATTTAGCAAAACAGTAAAAGACAGCGAAAATATTGATACAGACCCATATATCTATTTTTATGAAACTTTCCTTGCCGCTTACGATACAAATTTAAGAAAAGCAAAAGGCGTTTATTACACTCCGCCACAAGTTGTTAGCTTAATTGTAAATTCTATAAATAATATTTTACAAAATACTTTTAAAATAAAATCAGGTTTTGCAGACCGTAAACAAGTAACTGTGCTTGATTTTGCCACAGGAACAGGAACTTTTTTAATTGAAATTTTAAAGTTAATTTTAAATAATATTCCAGTAAATTCGCAATCCAAAAAAGAGTTGATTATTTCCGAACATATCTTAAAAAATATTTATGGTTTTGAGTATCTTATTGCTCCATACACTATTGCACATTTAAAACTTGCACAGTTTCTGAAAGAACAAAATTATGAAATAAAAAATAATGAACGCTTACAAATTTTTCTAACAAATACATTAGAACCAACAGACCCACAAATACGAATACCATTATTACCTGCACTTACTCAGGAAGCCAAAAATGCACAGGCAATAAAAGATAAACCAATTTTGGTAATAACAGGAAATCCTCCATATTCGGGACATTCCAAAAACACAGGAAAATGGATAAGTAAATTATTAAAAGGAAATGATATTTATTCAAAAGAAAAAACAGAAAATCAAGCAAATTATTTTGAATTTGATGGTAAACCGCTTAAAGAACGTAACTCAAAATGGTTGCAAGATGATTATGTTAAATTTATACGTTTTGCACAATACAAAATAAATAAAGTAGGACAAGGAGTTGTTGGCATTATTACAAGCCATTCTTTTTTGGATAATCCAACATTTAGGGGAATGCGACAAAGTTTAATGCAAGATTTTGACCAAATGTATTTTATTGATTTGCACGGTAATTCTCGCAGAAAAGAAAAAACACCTGATGGTAAAACAGATAAAAATGTTTTTGATATAATGCAAGGTGTTTGTATTTCTTTATTTATAAAGAAAAAAAGCTTGAAAAAAGGAATTTATCACACAGATTTTTGGGGAACAAGGGACGAGAAATTTGAACAATGTTTAAACAATGATTTACAATCTATTGAGTGGCAAAAAATAGAACCAAGCAAACCTTTTTATTTGTTTAAACCGCAAAACAAAGATTTGAAAGAAAAATATTTTAAATTTTGGAAAATTACAAATATTTTTAATATAAATAGTGTAGGAGTAGTTACAGGAAATGATAAGTTGTTTATTGATATTAAAAAAAATAATTTATATGAAAAAATTAAAGAAATAAAAGCGACTAAAATATCCGAACAACAACAAAACTTTTCTTTTTCAAATAAATTTTATGAAAAAAGAGAAGAGTATTTTAGAGAAATTAAAACAAAAAAACAAAAAATAATTAAAATAAATTATAGACCTTATGACAAAAGATATATTTGGCATAATGAAAAATTATTAGAACGAAGTCGCTCTAATGTTATGCAACATTTTATTGAGAAAGAAAATATTGGACTAATTGTTTCACGAAGTGCTATAGGACAAACAAGTTGGCAAGATGTACAAATAACAGATAAAATTACAGAGTTTGGAATAATGTCATCACGTCCAGGAAATGCTGCACCAATTTATCCTCTTTATGTTTTTCAAGAGAATGGCAATACAAACGGCAATGTGAGAAAATAGCTTTGCAAAATAAAATCGTGCAAAAAGAACAAAATATAAATAGTTTGTTATCTACAATTAAAAATTTTGAAAATACAGGAAATAATTTTGAAACTATAAAAATATTTAAACAAGAATTATCAAAAATTAAAAGACAAACAGAAAATTTAAAAAAACAATTACAGCAATCAGAAAGCACAACTTATTCACCTTCACCAGAAGAAATTATTGGATATATTTATGCTATTTTGCATAGCAAAACGTTTACAAATACTTATGCCGAATTTTTAAAAATTGATTTTCCACATATTCCATTTGTAGATAATCAAAATGATTTTATAAAATTATCAAAAGCAGGTTGGAAACTTATTCAAGTTCATTTACAAAATAAAAATATTGAAGAAAAAAAATACGCAAATTTTGGTTTGTATAAAGGTGAAGGCGATAATATTGTTGAGAAAATAAAACATAAAATTATAAAAGAAAATAATAAAAAACACGAAAGATTATACATTAATCAAACTCAATATTTTGAAAATGTTTCAGAAGAAATTTAC
This sequence comes from Bacteroidetes bacterium 4572_128, assembly GCA_002084355.1. Lineage (GTDB taxonomy): Bacteria > Bacteroidota > Bacteroidia > Bacteroidales > 4572-128 > 4572-128. The sequence continues at coordinate 24,691 of NBLL01000012.1, forward strand.
AATTTTTATATAGGTGGTTTACAATTGAACAAAAGAAAATAATTGATAAATTATTTATTCTCTCACATTGATAGAAAAAAAACTTTAACATTTGCTTTAATGTCCTTGCGATGCAGTATTTCAAGCACAATTATTTATCATAAATTTATAAATAATATATGAAAACAAGTTTAAGTGCAAGATTTATTATAAATAAACAAATTTTTTTTTTTAATAAAATGTTAAAATTCTGGCGTTTTTTGGAGAAAATTTTTTTAATAAAATATTAAAATTCTGGCGTTTTTTGGAGAAAATTTTTTTAATAAAATATTAAAATTATGGAGTTTTTGAGGAAATTTTTTAATAAAATAAAAAAATTTTTTTTCAAATTCGTTCAAATTTTTATGATTTTTTAAATAAAAAAAATTTTTTCATAATTTGCCCAAAATTTTAAATATTTTAATTTCAAAATAAAAAAAAATTTTTTTCAAAAAATCGTCCAAAATTTTAAGATTTTTCGACAAAACAACATTGGAGGTTTTTTTTTGAACCTCCAATGTTTGATGTCGAAACATTGGTGTTAAAAAAAAAACCTCCAATGTTAAAAAAATTTTTTTTTCAAAAATCGCCCAAAATTTCAACATTTTTTAATTTCAAAATAAAAAAAAATTTTTTTCAAAAAATCGTCCAAAATTTTAAGATTTTTCGACAAAACAACATTGGAGGTTTTTTTTTTGAACCTCCAATGTTTGATGTCGAAACATTGGAGGTAAAAAAACCTCCAATGTTAAAAAAAATTTTTTTCAAAAAACATCCAAAATTTTAACATTTTTTAATCTTAAAAATAAAAAAAATTTTTTTTCAAAAATCGTCCAAAATTTTAAGATTTTAAGAAAAACAACATTGGAGGTTAAAAAAAAAACCTCCAATGTTAAAAAAATTTTTTTTTTCAAAAAACATCCAAAATTTTAATATTTTTTTATTTCAAAATAAAAAAATTTTTTTTTCATAATTCGCCCAAAATTTTAAATATTTTAATTTTAAAATAAAAAAAATTTTTTTTCAAAAAACGTCCAAAATTTTAAATATTTTAATTTCAAAATAAAAAAAATTTTTTTTTCATAATTTGCCAAAAATTTCAACATTTTTCAATTTTTAATAAAAAATTTTTTCCAAAAAACCCAAATATTTTAACATTTTTTTAATTTGAAATTTTCAATTTTTTATATTAAAAAATAAATTATATATTGCGAAAAATATTTTTAATTTTAAAAAATTATGAGGAAAATTTTAATATTATTGCTATTAATAATAGCGATGGCAAGTAATAACAACTTGCAAGCACAAAAAGAAAATCATGATTACATACCACTTTTAGACACAAATAAAACGTGGACAGAAGCTATGCGCGGAGAGTTTGGAGGTTTTGGTCTTACTACTTATTATATTCAAGATACTGTTACTTATAATGATACGTTGTATTACACATTAAATGAATGTGTGGGTTGTGCGTCGAAATATTTAAGAGAAGACACAACAGCAAAAAAAGTATATTATAGTGGATATTACCCTGGTGCAGAAACAGGAGGGGAAGGTTTACTATACGATTTTTCTATGGAAGTAGGGGATAGTATTCTGCTTAATGATGGATATTACCACTTATTAGAAGATAAACAAATTGAAAATATATTTGGTGTTGAAAGATTTGTATATTATTTAAGTTGGTACGAAGAAATGGGATATATTATTTGGATTGAAGGAATTGGTTCACTTGCAGGTATATTTGAAAACGATGAATCACCATCTCTAATGGGGATGGGAACAACCGAATTAAATTGTTCATATCATAATGATCTTTTGATTTATCAATCAAATTCTTCTTCAATTTACGGTTGCAATTTTGAGATAGATCCATACCCACCTGTTATAGAACAGGTATTTGGTGCGTATAACAGTACAGTATTTATAGATGAATATATTAATATTTCCATTTATATATACGATGAGTATATCTATATGGGAGGAGATATGAATGACTTAAATATTGAAATGACATTTGTTACACCAAATGGTAACAATTACTATTTTAGTGATTTTACATATTATGCTGAATCAATATATTGGTATGGGGGGCAAATACAAGGTTTTAATAATGAAGTTGGTCATTGGTATTTATCAAATATTTATGTGGAAGACCTGCAAAATAATGTCACAGAAGTATCATATACTCTTGAAAATACACCTATAAAATTTTATGTACAGGATACAACTACTAGCATAAATAAAATAATAAATAATAAATTTTTAATTTTTCCAAACCCCGCAGAGCAATTTATTTTTATAAATGTAGATAATATTAATGCTTTAGAATATACCATTAAGATATGTAATATTTTTGGAAAAACAGTAAGAAAAGAAAGTAAAAAGAATAAAAATGATAAAAGAATAGCATTTGATATTTCTGAATATCAATCAGGAATTTATTTTATTAAAATAATTGCTGATAACAAAATTTTATTTTCAAATAAATTTTTAAAAAAATAAATTTTTTAAATGAAAAAAACAAACAAAATTTTTTTCAAAAAACATCCAAAATTTTAAATATTTTAATTTCAAAATAAAAAAAATTTTTTTCATAATTTGCCCAAAATTTTAAATATTTTAATTTCAAAATAAAAAATTTTTTTTCAAATTCGCCCAAAATTTTAATGTTTTTTTAATTTCAATTAAAAAAAATTTTTTTAAAAATTCGTGAAAATTTTAATGTTTTTTAATTTTAAAATAAAAAATTTTTCAAAATTCGCCCAAAATTTTAATGTTTTTTAATTTCAATTAAAAAAAATTTTTTTAAAAAACGCCCAAAATTTTAATATTTTTTAATTTCAAAATAAAAAAAATTTTTTTCAAAATTCGCCCAAAATTTTAATATTTTTTAATTTCAATTAAAAAAAATTTTTTTCAAAATTCGCCCAAAATTTTAATATTTTAATTTCAATTAAAAAAATTTTTTTCAAAAAATGCCCAAAATTTTAAAATTTTAATTTCAATTAAAAAAAATTTTTTCAAAATTCGTCCAAAATTTTAATGTTTTTAAAAATTAAATTAAAAAACAATTGGTTTATTTGAAAAAATAAACCTCCATTTTAATAAAATGGAGGTTTGTAAAATAAAAATTTTGGACGATTTTTGAAAATTTTTTTATTTAAAATTTATTCATATTTGAATAAAATTTCTTTCAAATAAATTTTTATATTTTCTAAAATTAAATCATCGATGTTTTCATCTTCTAAAACAATTTTTTTAGATAAAATTTCACCGTTTTTTGAAAGAATTAACTCATTAACAAAATTTCCATTTTGTTTTCTTATTTCTTTCACTTGTTTTTTTAACCTTTCAATCTCACCTTGCAAAGAAGAAATAATTTTTAAAACTTTTTTATCTTTTATATTTTTTATAGAAATTTTTTCTGCTTCAGTTTTTTCTATAATTTCATTATCTTCTAATTTTCTTTCAGTAATTTCTAAAAGATAACCGTTTTTCAAAATATCTCTTTTTAAGATTTCTTCTCCACAATTTGCTTTATTTAAAATTGCAAGATCTAATCCTTCGTGCCAAATACCATCATCATATATATTATCACTTGTATGATTGAAAATAGCAATATCTAATTTTGGGTTTCTTAATAAAATAGAACTATTCGTGTCATGATATTTGTTTTTTGTAAAAAAACTACCATTAAAATAAACTCCATCTTTTCTAAGACTACCAACTTCTAAGTCTTCTTTATATTCTTTCAATTTATTTTCAATTTTATTAAATAAATCGTCAGAAATATTATTTCCTGCAATAATTGGTATTCTTCCATTTTTGAAAAAATGATTCATAATTTTTTCCGGAATATCTACTGTTCCACCTTCAGCAGGTGCTAAGTGCATAAAAACTCCTGGTCCAGCATTAATTTCAATAATACCAAAATCACCGTCAGTCCAAGGTTTAGAAATATCTTTCGCAAGAACATCTATTCCCATAGTTGTTACGTGGAAAAAACGAGCAATATTTTCAACCATCTTTATATTTTCCGGATGAATTTCGTCGGTAACATTTATAGAAACACCACCAGCAGAAATATTTGCAACTCGACGAAGTATAATTTCTTCATCTTTTTCAGGAACAGCGTCTTTCGTTAGACCTTGCAATTTTAAAAAATCTGTCATATCTTCATCAAGATGAATTTTTGCAAGAGGAGAACGTGCATTATCAAGACGTACTTCCTTAGAATTTTCTATTGCAATTAATTCTTCAATTGTATTCGCTCCATCTCCAATAACATAAGCAGGAATTCTTTTTAAAGTAGCAGCGTGTTTTCCGCCAACTGTCAAAATCCTATGGTCATAACCGTAAATTTGCTGTTGAACTAATGCACCTTCGAAAGCAACACCTTCTGCTTTTTTAATATTATTAAATGCTTTTTTTACTTCTTCGATAGATTCTATTCCTGTCGTAACACCTTGTCCTTTATGTCCCGCAACAGGTTTAACAACAACTGGAAAACCAAGAATTTTTGCTTCTTCTAATATTTCTTCTTCTTCGAAACAATTTTTACCTTTTGGAGTTGGAAAACCACACATTTCAAGGAAATCTCCAACCATATCTTTATAAGAAGTAAATTCAGTGTCTTTTATTCCATCTGTGTGGAAAATCGTTGAACGTCCTCTGCGTTGTTTTTTTCCATAACCCCATTGAAATTGGTTTTCTTCATACAAAAAATGAACAGGAATATTCTTTTTAATTCCTCCTTCTACAAGAGAATAAATTGTCGGTCCACCATAAATTGTTTTATTAAAAACTTCCTGCAGATTTTCAAATTCTTTATCAAAATCAAAAGTTTCATCACTTTTGTTCATCGCAATAAACCAATCAGAAACAAATAAAATACAATCTTTAGATAAATTTTTATCTAAATCTTCTATCGCAATAGTCCATTCTTCTCCATCTTTTGTAATAGCATATTTTCCAACAAATAAATTCATATCCATTTTGAAAACTGCACTAAGAATATCAGCAAACAAATCAACGACACTACTTGGATAATTTTCTTCTAAATGTGGAAGTTTTTCAATAACCTGATTTTTATAAAATTCAACATCTTGGCCTTCTTCATCTATGAATAAATTAAAAACCATAGCTCTTTTATCCAAATAAAAATTTGGACCAGAATAAGAATAAAATTTGTGTGCATAAAAATCTAAATTCTCTTTTTTCTTCATTATTTTTTTATTAATTTTTTGAAAAAATTTTTACAAAAAAACAAAAAATTTAATAAAAAATATTATTTTTGATAAAAAAAAATAAAAAAAATTAAATGGAAAATAATTCTATAAAAGAAAGTAGGTCTTATTTATCTTTTAAACTTGGAGATGAGTTTTTTGCGTCGCATATAAGTAAAGTTTTAAGTATAATTTCTATGAGTAAAATAGTGAAAATTCCTCATACAGCTGATTATATCGCAGGAGTGATTAATCTAAGAGGTAATGTTTTACCAATAATTGATGTAAGAACAAAATTTGGAATGGACAAAATTAAAAAAACAAAAGAAACTTGCATAATTGTTCTTAACATAGAAATAGACGATGAAGAAATTGAATTGGGAGCATTAGTAGATTCTGTAAATGAAGTTTTTGAAATAGATAAAAATAAAATTCAAAAGCTTCCGAAAATGGGAAAAAAAAATAAATCAAAATTTATTAAAGGTATGATAAAAAAAGATGAAAATTTTATTATGCTTCTGGATATGGATAAAATATTTGCTATAGATGAAATTTTAGATATTTCAAATAAAGCAAAAAATCATAAAAAATAAAATTATTTGAAAAATATAAAAATTTTAATCGTTTCAGCAACAGAATTAGAAATTAGTTTTTTTAAAAAAGAACTAAAAAAGAACAATAATAATTCGGTAGAAATTTTAATTACAGGAATAGGAGGTATTTTTACGACTTATTTTTTAACAAAAATTTTATCAAAAGAAAAATATGACATAATAATAAATCTTGGAATTGCCGGAAGTTTTGATGAAAATTTGAAAATCGGAGAAGTTGTTGAAGTTGTTGAAGATGAATTTGCAGATTTAGGAATAGAAAATAAAGAAAAATTTTTTACTTTATTTGATATGAAATTTATAGATAAAAATAGTTTTCCATTTAAAAATGGAAAAATAATAAATAAAAATAATTTTTTTAAAAATTTAAATTTAAAAAAGGTAAAAGCAATTACTGTAAATAAAGCAAGCGGAAATCTAAAAAATATCAAAAAAATAAAGGGGAAATTTTCTCCACAAATAGAAACTATGGAAGGAGCATTTTTCTTTTTTGTTTGTAAAATGGAAAATCAAAAATGTTTACAATTACGTAGTATTTCTAATCTCGTAGAAGAACGAAATAAAAAAAATTGGAATATTCATAAGGCTGTAAAAAATTTAAATAAAATTTTAGAAAATTTAATTATTAAAAATTCCTAAAATCAAAAGTAATAAAAAACATATAAAAGAGGAATCAAACTGATTAAAAATAATAAAAAATATATAATAATAAATATTTTTTTTATGCTTTTTTTCCTAAAAATCATGAAAATACTTATTATTATTAATAATATATTATTTAGTAAAAAAAAATAAAAATTATTTTTTAATATTATTTTCAGCATTAAAATTGCAAATCTATTATGAAAAATAATTATCCATAAACTTGCAGTAATAATACTTATTACATTCAATATTTTTATAATTATATTCATAAATTATTTTTATATTATTTAATAATTTTATTTTTATAATTATAAAAAATATTTTTGAAATTAAATTTGTAAATTTTTTTATTCCTAAAATATACAAAATTTTTTCATTCATAATGAAATATGATTTTTATGTCTTTTTATAAAAAAATTTTTTTTTCAAAAAATGACGTTTTTTTTAAGATTTTTTGAAATTAAATTATAGAAATTTTAAATTTATTTTTTTCTATTTTTATGGTCTTCATACCGACTTTTTTTCCTGCAATTATATCTCTTTCGCTGTCTCCAACAAAATAAGATTTTGAAACATCTATATTAAAACGAGAAATTGCTTTTTCTAATAACAGACTGTCTGGTTTTCTACAAATGCAATTTTCAAAATCATTATGATGTGGACAATAATAAATTTCCTTCAAAAAAATGCCATTTTTTTCAAAAATTTTTTTTAAAAAATTATGAACTTTTTCAACATCTTTTTTTTCATAAATTCCTTTGGAAATTCCTCCTTGATTGCTAATAATTATTAATAAAAAACCGTTTTTTTGAAATTTCTTTAAATTTAAAATTACATTTTCATTTAATTTAAAATCGTCTTTTTTATAAATATAATAATGTCCGACATCATTATTTATAACACCATCTCTATCTAAAAAAATCGCTTTATTTTTCATTTTCTATGTCAATAATTTTAATATCTTTTAAATTTAATTCTAAACTTTTTCTATCTTGAAAACTATTTTCAATCACTGAATAACAAATATGAAAAGATAAATCTTTTTTTATTGGTGATAAATAATTCCCCATTCCAAAACCTATAGAATTAAAAAAATTATTAGACAATTTTTTATTAATAAATTGTCCGAGATATAATTTTATATGTTCTTTTTTCTTCCCAACATTCTTAGCATTTCCCCAATTAAAGATATTTGTAGAAGCAAAAACAGGGGACTTATTTTCTGGTCCAAAAGGTGAAAATTGCTTTAAAATTCTAAAAAATTTAGGTGTAATATCATCAAAATTAATTTTCATATCAATTTCAATTTTATCTTTTAGTTGCTCTTCAGTAATTGTTTCGGCGACTATTTTTTCAAAACGCTCTTTAAAAATTGGAATATTTTTTATTTCCAAAGTCAAACCAGCCGCGTATTTATGTCCACCAAAAGCTATAAATAAATCACTGCATTTTTCCATAGCACTATATAAATCAAAGCCATCTACAGAACGCGCCGAAGCCGTCGCAATTCCATCGTCTGACTTTGTTAAAATTACTGTTGGACGATAATGCGTTTCTATCAAACGAGACGCAACTATTCCAATCACTCCTTTATTCCAATTTTCATCATAAAGAACAGTAGTTTTTTTTTTATGAAATTCAAGATCTTCTTTTATAAAATGTAAAGCTTCTTTTGTAATATTTGTGTCGAGATTTTTACGAAAAACATTAAAATCATCAATTTTATAACATATCTTTTCAGCTTTTTTTTCATTTGTTTCTGTTAACAAATGTGTCGCTTTTTTTCCTTTATCTATTCTTCCAGCAGCATTGATTCGAGGTCCTATTCTAAAAACTATGTCAGAAATATTAATCTCTTTATTTTTTAAACCTGCAATTTTTATAATTTTTTTTAAACCAACACTTGGATTTTCATTCAATTGTTTTAAACCAAAATATGCAAGTATGCGGTTTTCATCAATTATTTGTACTATATCAGATGCAATACTAACAACAACAAGGTCTAAATATTTTATCAAATTTTCAAATGGAAAATTATTTTTCTCCGAAAAAGCCTGAATTAATTTAAAACTTACACCACAACCAGATAATTCCTTAAAAGGATAATTACAATCAGAACGTTTTGCATCTAAAATTGCCACAGCTTCCGGTAAAATATCAGCGGTTTCGTGATGGTCGCAAATGATAAAATCTAAATTATTTTTATTTGCATAATTTATTTTTTCTATCGCTTTTATTCCACAGTCCAGAGCAATTACAAGGGAAAATTTATTCTCTACGGCAAAATTTATACTTTGATAAGAAATCCCATAACCTTCTGTGTATCTGTCTGGTATATAATAATCTAAATTATTATATATTTCTTTAAAAAAAGAATAAACTAATGCTACAGAAGTTGTTCCATCCACATCATAATCTCCATAAATTAAAATTTTTTCTTTATTTTCTATGGCTTTTTCTATGCGTTTTACAGCTAAATCCATATCTTTCATAAGAAATGGAGAATATAAATCTTTTAAATTTGGACGAAAGAATTTTTTTGCTTCATCGAAAGTTTTTATACCTCTTTGATACAATAAATTTGCTAAAATTTCATCAATATTTAAACTTTTTTTTAAGTTTTCTTGAAAATCCAAGTTTTTTCCATAAAATTATTTTTTTGTATAAAAAAACAAAAATAATAATCTTTATTTATAAAAAAATTTTGTATCATCATTTTTTATCCAAAGTTCTTTTCTTGTTAGACGAGAAATCTCATATCTTATATAAATGTTTGTCTCGTCCTTTTTATAAGATAACTGCAATTTTGTTTCACCAACAAAAACCCATCTTCCATTTCTTTTAAGAATAATCCAATCGCTTAAACTATCATTTAATTGCAAAAAAGGTTCTTCAGAATTGTATTTGTCGCCGTCTTTAAATTCTATTTTCCATTTTGTATATGGGAAATAACTACGTTTTCCTGTTTTTAAATTTTCCACAAATTCCATATTCCATTTTTTTTTAATTAAAATTTTTTTAGGAATTAAAGAAAAATATGGATCATCTTCATATCGTTTACACGAAAAGATGAAAAATATTACGAAAATAAAAAAAAATATTTTTTTCATATTATTTAAAATAAATTTATTTTTTTTATGTTTAAATAAAAAACTAATTTAAATTTAAATAATTATGCCTATAATAAGTAAAAAAATTTTATTCTTTTTATTTTTTTTTTTATAAGTTATTCTGCGTTTTCGCAATTTATGGAAGATGAAGACAAACAAGATACAATAAAATATGTTCCGGATAGTGAGCCGTTAAATTATATGATAGGTGTTTCGCCTCAACATTTAATTTTCGGAGGTTTGCATGTTACTTTTGAGAAAAAAATTAAAAGTAAACCTAATATTTGGATAGGAATTACGCCGCAATTTTATTCTTTAAATAATCCCTTAGATAATGATTATGAAAAATACCCTAATTCTTTATTAGGTGGTGGTGTAAAATTTAGTTATCGTTATTATTTTGGCAAGTATGTTAATTATAGAAAAACAAAAACTTCTTTCAGAACTTCTTTTATACTTGCTGCAAATTACCAATATTTAAAATTTAATTTGGAAAATGAAGCTAATATTTGGAACGAAAACTCAAACAATGATTTAATAACTTTGCAAAAAGAAGATGTAAATTTGAATTTACATAGAGGTACACTTTCCTTTTTACTTTCTTTACAAGAAAATTTTGGACCTTATTTTATTGCAGAAGCATACATTGGTATTGGAGTTCGTATAAGTGATTTAATGGCAGATAAAAGAATAAATGGATCTGTAAAAAAATATGGAATAAGTGAAGATATGTATGATTATGCTTTTACAGGAAATATTTTATTAGGAGGTATAAAACTTTATATTGCTCCTTAAATATTTAAAATTATAAGTTATAAAAAAAATGACATTTTTTTATAATGAAAAAAATATAAAAATTTTGGCGTTTTTTGAAAAAAAATTTTTTTAATGATTTAAAAAAATAAAAATTTTGGCGTTTTTTCAAAAATTTTTTTTTTTAATATTTTGAATTCATTAAAATAATTGCTTTTTTTTCAAAAATTTTTTTTTTTAATATTTTGAATTCATTAAAATAATTGCTTTTTTTTCAAAAAAACGTAAAAATTTTACGATTTTTTAATTTCAAAAAAAACAAAAAAAAATTTTTTTCATAATTTGCCCAAAATTTTACGATTTTTTTATTTGAATTAAAAAAAATTTTTTTCATAATTTGCCCAAAATTTTACGATTTTTTAATTATTTGAATTAAAAAAAATTTTTTTCATAATTTGCCCAAAATTTTACGATTTTTTAATTTCAAAATAAAAAATTTTTTTTTCAAATTCGTAAAAATTTTAATGTTTTTTTATTTGAATTAAAAAAAATATTTTTTAAAAAAAACGTAAAAATTTCAACATTTTTTAATTAAAAAAAAAATTTTTTTTTCAAAAAAACGTAAAAATTTTACGATTTTTTAATTTCAAAAATTTTTTTTTTTCATAATTTGCCCAAAATTTTACGATTTTTTAATTTTAAAATAAAAAAAATTTTTTTCATAATTTGCCCAAAATTTTAAGATTTTTTAATTTTAAAATAAAAAAATTTTTTTTCAAATTCGTAAAAATTTTAATGCTTTTTATTTTGAAATTATTAAAAAAAAATTTTTTTTCAAATTCGTAAAAATTTTAATGTTTTTTTATTTGAATTAAAAAAATTAAAAAAAAAAAAAAACGTAAAAATTTCAACATTTTTTAATTTTTAAAAAAAAATTTTTTTCAAAAAACGTAAAAATTTTACGATTTTTTAATTTCAAAAATTTTTTTTTTTCATAATTTGCCCAAAATTTTAATAATTTAAAAAAAATCTGATAAAAAAATCAAAATATTTTAATGTTTTTTATCAGAAATTATTGCTTCTAAATGAGTTTCTAATCCAATAAAAACAATTATATCTGGTTTAAATTTTTTGATTATTGGTTCATTTAATTTATAACGCCAAGCGTCAAAAATGAGCAAACTTTCTTTGAAAGATTCTCTAATAAAAGGTAATAATTGTTTACCAAAAGAATCTCTTATAAATAAAACTTTTAAACCATTATTTATAGAATCATTTTTAAAGTTTTTTTCATAAGCCCATGGATAAGCAAAACCTTTAATACAAGGAAATCCATAATTTTTTGTTTTAATAGAATTAATATTTTCTATAATTGGAAATTCATCTAATTCTTTAAGACTTTCAATTGCCATAACATTATAATGAAAACCCTTTTGTATTGTCATAGTATCCCACTTATAATTTGGAATATCAGGAATATTTTTTTCTGGAAAATCTTTTTTAATTTTATTAATTAATAATTCTGCTGCTATTTTACCAGAATTAAAATTCCAATGATTATCTAATTTGTAAAATAATTTTTTATTTTTATGTTTTAATAATTCTGGAACTGGGTCAATAATAAAATCATCAAAATCATCTTTTAAATATTTTTTTAACTGAATTGCTCTTCTTTTTTTTTTAGATTTATAAAAATAGAAAGGTAAATGTTCTGGATATATATAATGTTTAAAAGGAGCAATTATCCAATAGAATTTAATATTCTTAGCATCAAGATATTTTTTTCGTCTATTCCATTCTTTTTTATATTTCTCCAGTTTTTTTTCTGAAAAATCCCATTTACCTTCATAAATATCAATTTCTTTTCCGTCCATAAAAAACCAATCATTTTCACCAATTATTGTTTTATCTGGATGTGGCGAAATTTTAAAAGATGAAAATTTTAGGTAATGATATATTTCTAACATTGGTGTTCTAAATGAAAAATTATCATTAATATATGTATTAAATTCTTTTGGAAATTTGTCTAAATGTCTAATATCAATTTCTAAATTATTTTTAAAATTTCTATTTTCTTCTTTCCTTTCGAATTTCATTATTCCAGTGATGGAATTAATATTTGGAATTATCAAAATTAAAATAAAAATAATAGATAAAGAATTTTCAAATAATTTTTTTAAAAATTTCATAATTTTTTTAAGAACTTAAAATCGAAAATATATAAATGGATTGTAAGAGCCTGAATTAATATAAATTATAGAATAAAGAAACATAAATATAAAAATAAAATTTATTATAATTTTATAAATATTTGTATTTGCCAAACTGTTTTTTATTAATTTCAAATTAATTTTTTCAAAAAAAGTAGTACTTGAAATTGTTGCTAATATCATTATAATTATGAGTTCTTTGTTTATATATGAAAAAAAATTGTCATTTGTAGAAATTCCAAAACCAAACATTTTTTTTATATAGTCAAAGGCATTTTGCAAAATTTCTATTCTAAACATGACCCAACCAATTATCACAACCAACATAGTATAAATCCAGCTAAATATTTTAGGAACTTTATTTAAAATTTTATTTAAACCGATTTTTTCTGTTGTAATAAATATACCGTGAAATAAACCCCAAAATATAAAACTCCATGTTGCTCCGTGCCAGAAACCTGTTAATAAAAACACGGCAAATAAATTGAAATATGTTCTGTAAATTCCATTTCTATTACCTCCTAATGGAATATAAACATAATCACGAAACCAAGAAGATAATGATATATGCCAACGTCTCCAAAATTCTGTGATACTTTTTGAAATATATGGGAAATTAAAATTTTCTAATATTCGAAAACCAAACATTCTACCTAATCCAATTGCCATATCAGAATAACCAGAAAAATCAAAATATATTTGGAATGAATATGAAATAATTCCCAACCAAGCAACTGGTGTACTTATATTTTCTATTTGAGAATCCATTATTGCATCAGCAACACTTCCAAAAGTATTTGCGAAAATAATTTTCTTAAATAAACCAATTATAAATTTCTGAACACCAGAACGAAATAATTCTAAAGTTTCAATTCTATTTTTTATTTGATTTATAATGTCATTATAACGAACTATTGGTCCCGCAATTAACTGAGGAAAAAGGCTAATATAAAGTGAAATATCAAGCAAATTTGATTTTTTAGTTTTTTTATCTCTATAAACATCCCACAGAAGCGACATTTGCTGGAATGTAAAAAAAGAAATTCCTAATGGTAAAACAATATTTTTTTTTTGTATTTCATTAAAATTGATGAATTTTAATATTCCTATTTCATTGATATTTTCAATAAAAAAATCTAAATATTTGAATATAATAATTACTATTATATTAAAAGTCAATCCGATTTTTAATATAATTTTTTTGTGATTTTGTGATTTTTTTAGGTATTCTACAAAAAGAAAATTCACAATAATAGATGTGATTAAAATTATCGTATAACTAAAACCACCCCAAGCGTAAAAAATTAATGAAAAAAATATTAGAATATAATTTCTGTATTTTTTTAGTGAGATATAATAAATGAAAATTAATAAAGGTAAAAATACAAATAAGAAAGTCAAGCTACTAAATAACATATTATTCTTTATAAAGAAATAAAATTAAAAAAAAATTTAATTTTAAATTGTATTAAATAAAAAAGCATTTTTTTCAAAATGCTTTTTTATAAAAATATTATTATCTTTCTAATGCAAATTCTACACGTCTATTTCTACTATGATCTTTTGAACGTGGTTCAGTTTCTCCCTTAGAAATAACAGTAACTCTATTTTTATCAATTTTAAAATCATTAATCAAAATATTTTCTACTGCTCTTGCTCTTTTCATAGCAATTCTGTCATTTATTTTATTTGAACCTACTTCATCAGTATGTCCAATAATTTTCAATTTAAAATTTGGATTTTCTCTTAATACTGTTGCAATTTTTTCAATTTTTGCAATACTAGCTTTATCTGAAGCATTTATATTTTTAACGTTGAAACCAAAATAAACAATACCTAATGAATTAGAAGCTTTTTCCATTTCAGATCCTTGGCAGCATTCATTTAATTTTTTAGCCAACTCATCTAAAGTTTTTTCTAAATCTTCTAGTTCTTTTTTTAGTTTATCATCTATTTTTTCATCTATTATTTCTTCGATTTCTTTCATTAAAGAGTCTGCTTTTTCTGCTTCTTCTTCTGCAAGCATTTTTTCTTTTTCTTTTTCTTTTTCTTCTTCATGTGGTTTTTTATCCATTAAAGATAATAACCATTCATCTACCTTATCTGACATATGAGAATTAGTCTCATTGTTTACACAAGGTTTACGTTTTTCAAACCATTCTCCCGGAGTTAATGTGTAATTAACACCAAATGAAAAAGCCTCACCAGCATCTAACATTCTAACTTGACAAGCTATTCTATTGGTATAATGACTAGATTCCTTATTACCAAGCCAAAATATATCATTTTCCCTTGCTCCATATCCAAGATGTAAATCCATATCTACGTCAAATAAACCATTAAAACCTTTCGAAGCAACTATATAACTTTCTGCATTTGGTCTATCTGAAGAAAAAACATCATGTACACCAATGACTATAGAAGGTAAAATTCTTCTTTCGGAAAATAAATGCAAACGCATTTTTAAACTTCTTTCTTTTTCAAAATCATTACTAAAATCTGCTCCATTATTAACACGAAATCCAGCATTTACTTCTAAAAAAGGAAATATATTAAACCCTACCGAATAAAGCATTTGATAAAATTCTCCACTACTACCTTTATAAGTATTTTCAGGACTAAAAGCAGAACTATATGGTAAAGAATTCACACTAAATACAATATCTTTTTTATTAATTAGACGTGCTGTTGGAGTTAATATCATACCTGTATTTCCATTCACAGAAGGCATAGTAGTCATTATACCTTGGCAATTTAATTCTCTTTCTTCTTCTTCTTGTCCATAAGACATTATAGAAATAAAGAAAAATAATAATGTAAAAAAAAGTATATGTAAATTCATTTTTTTTATTATCTTCATATATTTATTAATTTTTATAAAAAATATAAATTATGAGAAAAATTATTTTCTCATAATTTATATAATCTTATTTATTTACCAGAACCACTTCCACCTCCTTGATGACAAGGAGTTACATTCGGACAATCTATTTCTTCAATAAAAATATTTCCAGCATCTAAAAATCTTGTATAACTTCCATTATATTTCGTATAAGATACATTAGTTATATCACTAATAGTAACTGTTTTAACATCATAATAACAAACAAGTATATATGATTTACAAAGATCTATTGTTACATCAAGATCTCCATAAGC
>NBLL01000013.1 GCA_002084355.1 Bacteroidetes bacterium 4572_128
TTTAGCTCTTTAGTTGCATATTTGTTTTACACGACAAAAATAAAAACGCATATTTTCCTAGAAAAAATTTCTGAAATTTCCGAAGAAGCTGGAAAAAAGTTCGTTTCAACAGCGGATCTTCTAATTTCTGAAGGCAAGAAAAAAGGAATAATAGAAGGAATGCAAAAAGGTAGAAAGGAAGGAATTGAGAAAATAGCTTTCAATTTAATCTATAATGGTTTTGATAATCGTTTGATTAAAAAAGTTACCTCTTTGGATATTAAGGAAATTAAGAGATTAAGAGAGTTACAAAATTAAAAATATAAAAGTTTTATAAAAAATTGGGTGTTTTTTGAAAAAATATTTTTTTCAAAAAACACCCAATTTTTATGAGAAATTTAATAATGTTTTAATTTTTTTCATTCCTAATTCTTCATTCAAATTAAAAATTTCTCATTTTATTTCGTTATCTTGGAAATTTATTTCATTTTCTAATTTTAATTTTATTAAAAAATTGACGTTTTTTGGAAAAAATTTTTTTTAATAAAATTAAAAGCAAGATAAAAAATATTAAAATTTTGGACGAATTTTAAAAAATTTTTCAGCAGATACAAACCTAATTTTTAGGTTTTTTATAATTTTTCCAATAAAATTTTTTTTTTTAAAGTTTCTTTATTTTTGAAAAAATAAATTTTATGGAAATAAAAAATAAATTTAAAATTAATTTAAAATTAAATGAAATCAACATTTTACAAAAAAAAAAAAGAAAATATGGTGATTTGAAATTATTTTTTCCTACTGAAAAATTTAATAAATTAATGAAAAAAAAATAAAAACAAACATTTATTGCATTAATTGAAAATGAATTATTATTTTAATAAAAAAAAATATTTAAATATTTATTATGCTATTTGGGTAGATAAATAAAAAAATATCGTAATGAAGAAAGAATAATGTGAATGTGAATAAATAATGAAAAAATTTTTAAATTATTCATTAAAAATTCCTCATTAAAAATTATTGGATTATTTTCATTTGAAAAAAAATTATTCGCAATTATTTTTGTAAAATAATAAAAAAACGATGAAATTTTAATGATTTTTTATTAAAAAAAATGACGATTTTTTTATAATTTATAAAAAATTACTTTTGAAAAATTTTTATTTTTAAATTATGAATGCATATATTTTTCCTGGTCAAGGTTCTCAGTTTGTAGGTATGGGAAAAGAACTTTATGAAAGTTCTTCTGTGGCAAAAGAAATGTTTGAAAAAGCAAATAAAATTCTTGGTTTTCGAATTACAGATTTAATGTTTAATGGAACAAACGAAGATCTTAGGCAAACAAAAGTTACACAACCTGCCATTTTTTTACATTCTGTTATTTTAAAAAAAGTCCTGGAATCTAATTTTAAATTAGATATGGTTGCTGGACATTCTTTGGGAGAATTTTCTGCTTTAGTTTCAAATGGTTCTTTATCTTTCGAAGATGGTTTAAAATTAGTTTACAAAAGAGCTATGGCAATGCAAAAATCTTGTGAAAAAGAGATTTCTACTATGGCAGCAGTTATTGGAATGGAAGATAAAAAAGTGGAAGAAATTTGTAATTCTATAGATGAAATTGTTGTTCCTGCAAATTATAATACAAAAGGGCAAATTGTTATTTCTGGTTCTGAGAAAGGAATTGATTTGGCAATAAAAAAATTAAAAGCATCCGGAGGAAGAAAAGCAATAAATGAAACTTGTTTTAAATTTCCAATTTGTCCAATTTACCAAAATGTAAATGCAAAAGCGGTAAAAGACCCGGAAATTATAAAAGGAAATTTAATTGCACAATTAACTTCTCCAGTGAAATGGACACAAACAATTCAAAATATGATAAAAGATGGTGCTTCTAATTTTACAGAAGTTGGTCCAGGAAAAATTTTACAGTCTTTGATAAAAAAAATAAATAGGAAAATTCCAACAAGAAGTGCTTAGAAAATGAAATTTAAAATTATCGTTTCATCTTTTGCATTTTTCATTTTATTTTTATATTTATCATTAATTATAAGTGCTTTTTTATATTTTGATATTGATAATTTTACATCAGATATTTTTTCAGAGCGAACATTTTTTTCTATAAAATTAAGTGTAATTACAGCAAGTATTTCTACTTTACTATCTATAATTATTTCTATACCAGCCGCTTATGCTTTATCAAGATATAATTTTTTCGGTAAAAATTTAATAGATTTATTTTTAGAATTACCTTTAATTTTATCTCCTGCGGCACTCGGAGCAACTTTATTAATTTTTTTTAGTAATTCTGTTGGAATTTGGTTGCAGGAAAATATTACACAAATTATTTTTACTTTTTGGGCAGTTATTATTGCCCAATTTGTGAGTATACTTGGAATTTCTACTCGTATGGTAAAATCCATAATGGACGAAATTCCAAAACGCTACGAAGACATCGCAAGAACATTAGGAGCAACTCCAATGCAAGCATTTTTTACAATATCTTTACCATTATCTAAAAAAGGTTTATTGTCTGTTTTTATAATGACTTGGGCAAAAGCTTTTGGCGAATTCGGAGCGACTTTCACAATAGCAGGAACAATGGCGATGAAAACAGAAACAATACCCGTTTCAATTTTTATGAAACTTTCAAACGCAGACGTAAACGGAAGCATCGCAATGATAATGGTTTTAGTTAGCACAGGAATAAGTTTGTTATTTATCACCAAATTAATAAAATCTTAATCTTGTAATAAATTAAAAGTATGACAAGCAACTATTCCGGCAGTTTCTGTTCGCAATCTACTTTCTCCGAGACTTACAGATTTAAAATTATTTTCCTCAGCCATTTTTATTTCTTTTTCAGAAAAATCGCCTTCTGCTCCAATTAAAATTAAAAATTTTTTTTCGTTTTTTTTGGCATTTTTTAATAAAATTTTTTTTTGATTTTTACAGTGAGAAATAAATTTTAAATTATTAGATTTTTTTAAAATAAAATCTTCAAATTTTATCATATTATTTAATTTTGGCAAAAACAATTTTAAAGACTGTTTCATCGCAGAAATAATAATTTTCTCTGACCGCTCAAATTTAATATTTTTTCTTTCTGAATGTTCACATAAAATTGGCGTAATTTCATTTATTCCGATTTCTGTTGCTTTTTCCAAAAACCATTCAAAACGAGAAATATTTTTTGTCGGAGCAATTGCAATGTGTAAAAAATTTGTTTTTTATTGTCGTCTATAATTTTTGCTTTGTATAATTTACCTTTTCCGTCGGTAAAATAAATTAAATTACCATTTTTTAAACGTAATACTTTAGAAATATGTTTTGATTCTATTTTATCGAAAATATAAAATTTGTCATCAAAATTAGGAATATAAAATAATTTCATAAAATTAAATTTTTTTCAAAAATCGTAATTTTTAAATAATATTTTTTTTATTTAATATTTTTATTTAATATTGTAAAAATTTATAAATTATGATTTATAACACAAGTAGAAAAAAACTTGCTCTTCCGGAGTATGGAAGAAATATCCAAAAATTAGTAAATTATGCTTTGTCAATTGAAGACGATATAAAACGTAATAGAGTTGCAAAAAATATTATTAAAATAATTGGAAATAAAAATCCACATCTAAGAGATATTGAAAATTTCAAACATAAATTATGGGAACATCTTGCAATTATGTCTGATTTTAAATTGAAAATAGACTATCCTTTTGAAATTCCAAAATTAGAAAATTTTCAAGAAAAACCAAATAAAATTCCTTATAAAGAAGAGAAAATTATTTTTCATCACTACGGGAAAATAATAGAATTTCTCATAGAGAAAGCAATAAGTTTAGAAAATATTGACGAAAAAAGAAAAGAAGAACTTACAGAGACCATTGCTAATCAAATGAAAAAATCTTATTTGATGTGGAATTCTGACGAAGTAAACGAAGAAACAATTTTGCAGAATTTGAATAGAATGTCAAGAGGAAGATTGAAATTAAAAAAAGATTTCAAATTTATAGATGCAAAAAATATAGTAAAAAAACATAAAAAAAAGAGACAATCAAACAGAAGATATAAATAAAATTTAAAAAAAAATTTTTTTAATAATCGTCTAAAATTTTCTCATAAAATTGCTTAAAATTTTAATATTTTCAATATTAAAAAAAATGTTTTTTTTTATAAAAAAAAATTAAATTTGTATTTTAAAAATTTAAATTTAAAAATAAATTATGGATAAAAATAGTAATCTTTATACTTTTATTTATGCTTCTATTCTTGTTATTTTAGTTGCTTTGGTTTTGTCTTTTACAGCGATAACTTTATCTCCTATGCAACAGAGAAATATAGAAGTTGAGAAAAAACAAAATATACTTACTTCAGTTTCTATTGAAAGCAGTTTTGAAAACGCAGAGGAGCTTTTTTCTAATTATATAAAAGAAAGTTTTCTTGTTGATGTCAAAGGGAATAAAAAATCAGGAGACGCTTTTTTAACAGATTTAAAAAAAGAGATGTCAAAAGATTTAGAAGATAGAAATTTTCCAGTTTATATCGCCGAAAAAGATAATAAAAAAAATATTATTATTCCTCTTTTAGGTAAAGGTTTATGGGGTCCACTTTGGGGCTATATTTCTTTGGAAAAAGATTGTAATACAATTTTTGGGGCAGTTTTTGACCATAAAGCAGAAACTCCTGGTCTTGGAGCAGATATAAATAAAGAATGGTTTGAAAAACCTTTTACAGGAAAGAAACTTTTTGATAAAAAAGGAAATTTTATTTCTATAACTGTTTATAAGGGTGGAAAAGGAGCAGCAAAAATAGCTGGCGATTTAGAACATGGAGTAGATGCTATTTCCGGTGGAACTATAACTAGTAAAGGTCTTGAAGATATGGTAAAAGACTGTATGAAAAATTATGAAGAATTTTTAAAAAAAAGTAAAATTAATTAACCAATGGATCCAAAGAATAAAAAATTATTAACAAATCCAATAAATATTGATAATCCAATAACGATACAAGTTTTAGGGATTTGTTCGGCATTGGCAGTAACGGTAAAATTAGAGCCGGCTGTTGTAATGTCTATTTCTGTTTTGTTTGTACTTGCTTTTGCAAATGTAATTATTTCTTTGCTGAGGAATACTATTCCTTCACGAATTAGAATTATTGTTCAGCTAGTAATAATAGCATTTCTTGTTATACTTGTCGATCAAGTTTTAAAAGCATTTCTTTATGATGTTAGTAAACAGCTTTCTGTTTTCGTTGGTTTAATAATTACTAATTGTATTATTATGGGACGTTTAGAAGCTTTTGCTCTTGCCAACAAACCTTTTCCTGCTTTTCTCGATGGACTCGGAAATTCGGCAGGTTATGGAATAATTTTAATTATTGTTGCGTTTTTTAGAGAATTACTTGGTTCTGGCACTGTTTGGGAAATTCAAGTAATTCCAAATTTTGTTTATGAAATGGGCTATCAAAATAATGGTCTAATGATACTTCCGCCTATGGCTTTGATAGTTGTAGGAATAATTATTTGGATACAAAGAGCGAAAACTCCTGAATTAATAGAAAATTAATTTTTAATGAGGAATGATAGAGTTTTTTTCATTCCTCATTTCTCATTTCTAATTCCTCATTAATTTGAAGTTTATCATTTTTATTGCTGTTATAGCTGCTTCTTCTCCTTTGTTTCCTAATTTTCCACCAGCTCTGTCTAATGCTTGTTGTTTTGTGTCCGTAGTTAAAACACCAAAAATAACTGGCATACGACCAATAAGATTTAAAGAAGTAATACCATGAGTAACTCCAGAACACACAAAATCAAAATGAGATGTTTCTCCTTTAATAACTACACCAAGAACAATTATAGCATCGAAACCTTCAGAAGAAAGATATTTTGCACCGTAAGTTAATTCGAAAGCACCTGGAACGTCTTTTTTTACGATTTTTTCGTTTTCAACACCAAGTTTCAAAAGTGTTTCTGAAGCACCTTGATATAATTTTTTTGTAATATCAGAATTCCATTCTGAAACAACTATACCAATTCTCACACGTTTAATATCAAAATATAAATCTAAAGAATCAGAATTAGGCAAATTTACTGTTGTCATAATTTTTTTATTTTTTTTATTTAAAAACGCAAAATTATTATTATAAATTAATAAAAAAAATCAAAAATTAAATTATTTTATGAAATTTAAATTAAAAAAAATTTTTTCAAAAAAACCGCAAATTTTTAACGTTTTTATAATTAAAAAAAAATTTTTTTTTCAAAAAACCGCAAATTTTTAACGTTTTTATAATTAAAAAAATTTTTTTTTCAAAAAAACCGCAAATTTTTAACGTTTTTATAATTAAAAAAATTTTTTTTCAAAAAAACCGCAAATTTTTAACGTTTTTATAATTAAAAAAAATTTTTTTTTCAAAAAAACCGCAAACTTTTAATGTTTTTATAATTAAAAAAAAAATTTTTTTCAAAAAACCGCAAATTTTTAACGTTTTTATAATTAAAAAAAATTTTTTTTTCAAAAAAACCGCAAATTTTTAACGTTTTTATAATTAAAAAAAATTTTATAATTTAAAAAAAATTTTTTCTTCAAAAAACCGCAAATTTTTAATGTTTTTATAATTTAAAAAAAAACTTTATTTGAAAAAAAAATTTTTACTAAATTTTGTACTTTTAACATTTTTTTTAAAAAATATAAGTTTTTAAACCAATCATAAAAGAATTTGAAATATTTTTTTCTATATATTTTTGCACCATAAAAATATAAGAAATTTCAAAATACAAATTCCAATTTGGATTTATCAAATAAGATAAACGATTTTCATTATAAAAAATATAATTTTTTTCACCTTGTGTAGTTTTATTTCCATAATCATTTAAAGCACTTAAATAAGATAAATAAATATTTTGACCATAATTTTCATTATTTTTATTCATTCCTTGCACAGAAATAATTGATAGATTTTTTATGAAAAATCTATTTTTTCTATAAAAAATATTTAAAATTCCCTCTCTAAAATTTGCTCCTAAAGGATGTGCAAGAGCTTGATAATAAGAACCATAATTATTTAAAATAGAACTATGCGAATAAGTAAAAGGACGAACATAATTATATTCGCTTTGTATTTTTAAATTTTTTATGGATAAAAAGTCAAAAATTTTTATTCCAATTTGAAAACCAAATTTATTATGTTTCCAGCCGTTTCGATTTTTTATTTCTGACAAAAGAAACTCGTCTAAAATTGTTTGTCCATATAAATAATAATTTTTAATAATTTCAAATTTAAAACCTGCTCCAAGAATAACATTGTCCGGCGAACCAACTGAATTTTCCAATGGACGATAAAAAATAATTGGATTTAAATAATTCACTTCAAAATCTCTGTTTTTTATACTATCTTTTTCAGCCCAAATTATCGCTTCAAAAATATTAATATTAAATTTTTTATTCAAATTAAAACTTAAAAAATGTAAATTAATATACTTTTTTGAAAAATTATTTTTCATCTCTACGAAATCGAAATCTTGCAAAAACCCCATTAAATTTATATAATGAAATTTCCCAATTTTTGTAGAAATTTTGTAAAATGGAAAAGAGTTTGAATTTCTCGATAAAAATAGCGAACGAAAACCATCACCAAAAAAATGTTTATCTTTTCCGAGATGAAAAGAAAAATATTTATTTAATGAATAAACAAATAAAAAATCGCTTTTTAAAAAGCGATAAAAACTTTCATTTTGATAAATACTTTTTCCAAAATTTTTTACAATTTTTGTACTATCTAATAATTCATAGTTTTGAAAATTTTTTAAAGAATATGCGAAATTCCAGTAAAAAAAAAATTTTTTATTATAATTCATTTTTGCAGAAAAACCCGCAGAAAATTCATAAGGATTTTTAAAACTATTAAAATTTTCCGAAAGTCCCATGCTTAAATATGGTGCTTCTTCTATAAATTTTGGTTTTAAACTTCCAAAAAGTTCTATAATAGGAAACAAAGAAAATTTATAATTCCCCTTTTTTTTTATGAAAAAATTAGAATTTAAAAAAAAATTTTTTTGGAAAAATGGCATTTTTTTTTGAAAATTTTGAAAATTTTTATTTTCTGATATAAAAAAAGATTTTATTGAAGTGTGAAATTCTTTCTCATCATAAAAAAATTTTTCATAAATTTCTATCAAATTTTTATTTTTTGACAAAAAATCTTGCGAAAAAACCTTATTCGTAAAAAGAAAAATAATTAATAAATAAAAAAAAAATTTTATATAAAATGCCATTTTTTTTAATTTTTTTCAGCAATTCTAAGTTTTGCACTTCTTGACCTTTTGTTATTTTTTAATTCTTTTTCAGATGGAATAATTACCTTTCTGTTTATAATTTTTAAATCATTAATAATATTTCCAAAAAAATCTTTTTCTATTTTGCCGTCAAAATTTCCACTTTTAAAAAATTTTTTTACAATTCTGTCTTCTAAAGAATGATAACTTATTATTACCAAACGTCCATTTTTTTTTAAAATTTTTGGCGTTTGTAATAAAAATTTTTTTAAAACTTTTATTTCTTGATTTACTTCTATTCGTAATGCTTGAAAAACTTTTGCAAGATATTTATTTTCTTTATTTTTTGGAATTGCAATTTTAATAGCTTCTAAAAAATCAAAAATTTTATTGAACTCATTATCACGACGATAAGTTGTAATTAAATTAATTAATTTTTTACAATTTTTAATTTCCCCGTAATTTTTAAAAATTTTATATAAATTATTTTCTGTATAATTGTTTAAAATATCTTTTGCTTTTAAATTACTATTTGTGTTCATTCTCATGTCCAAAGTTCCATCAAAACGAAAAGAAAAACCTCTTTTTTTTTCATTAAAATGGTGTGATGAAACACCTAAATCTCCTAATATTCCATCAACTTTTTTTATTCCATAATAAAGAAGATAATTTTTTAAATACATAAAATTTCCATTTATGAAAATAAAATTTCCATTTTTTAAAATATTTTTTTCGGCATCTTTGTCTTTATCAAAAGCAATTAATTTTCCTTTTGTTAATTTTTTCAAAATCAATTTTGAATGTCCGCCGCCGCCGAAAGTTAAATCTATATAAATTCCTTCTGGATTAATATTCAAAGCATTAATGCTTTCTTCTAATAAAACTGGTAAATGATACATAATTTAATTTCTATAAAAAAATTAAAAATGATAATTTATTTTAAATTCAAAATAAAAATATATTTTTTTTACAATAAAAAATTTTTAAATAAAAATTTTTATTAAAAATATTTTAATAAGTTTGCAAAAAATATAAAAAAAAATGCTTATTTTTGAATTTTTATTCTGGATTTCTGTCACAGCAATTTTACATACTTATGTTATATATCCATTTTTTCTTAAAATTTTTTCGTCAAAAAAGAAAATGAATAAAATTATATTTTATAGAAAAGATAATTTACCTGTTGTTTCAGTTTTATTGTCTGTTTTTAATGAAGAAGAAGTAATAGAAAACAAAATAATAAGCGTTTTCAAAACAAATTATCCCAAATCTAAATTAGAATTTATTATAGGTTCAGATAATTCAACAGATAAAACAGATGAAATAATAAAAAATTTTAAAAAAAAATTTAAAAATTTATATTTTTTCACCTACAAAAAAAGACAAGGTAAAGGTAACATAATTAATCAATTAATAGATAAATCAGTAGGCGATATTTTAATTTTAACAGATGCAAATGTTATGTTTGACGAGAATACTATTTTTAATCTAATAAAACATTTCAAAAATAAAGAAATCGGACTTGTTGATACACAAATGATAAATAAAAATTTTAAAAAAGAAGGAATTTCTTTGCAGGAAAAATCATATATTTCGCGAGAAGTTAAAATTAAAAACATGGAAAGTAAACTTTGGGGAACTATGATGGGACCTTTTGGCGGCTGTTATGCAATTCGAAGATATTTATATTCTAAAATTCCTGAGAATTATCTTGTGGATGATTTCTATATTAATATGAAAGTTTTTGAAAAGGGGAGAAAAGCAATTAATGAATTAAATGCAAAAGTTTATGAAGATGTTTCAAATAATTTGAAAGATGAATTTCATAGGAAAATAAGAATTTCTACGGGGAATTTTCAAAATTTATTTACTTTTTGGAGATTATTATTTCCAATTTATTCTGCGATCTCGTTTTCTTTTTTATCTCATAAAGTCCTCCGTTGGCTTGGAAGTTTTTTTATATTGATAATATATTTTTCAAATATATTTTTGTATTCTAATCATATTTTATATAAAATCAGTTTTTATTTATTAAATATTTTATTTTTTTTACCATTAATTGATTTTATTTTAAAGAAAGTAAATATTCATATTTCTATTTTACGTTTTATAACGCATTTTTTATTTATGAATTTAGCTTTATTTATAGGTTTTTTTAAATTTTTAAAAGGAGTAAAAAATAATGTCTGGCAACCAACAAAACGAAATCAGTAAAAAATTTCAGTTTAATAGCATAGAAGAAGCAATAGAAGATATTAAATTTGGGAAAATTGTAATAGTCGTAGATGACGAAGACAGAGAAAATGAAGGTGATTTTATCGCTTCTGCAGAGCTAATAACTCCCGAAATAGTTAATTTTATGGCTACTCACGGTAGAGGTTTAATTTGTGCTGCAATTCCCGAAGACAGATGCGAGGAATTAAAACTAGAGTTAATGGTGGGTAAAAATACATCTTTGTATGAAACACCTTTTACAATATCCGTTGATTTGATAGGAGAAAATTGCACAACAGGAATTTCTGTTTTTGACCGAGCAAAAACAATTAAAGCTCTTGTTTCGCCAAAAACAAAACCAAAAGATCTAGGAAAACCCGGACATATTTTTCCTCTGAAAGCGAAAAATAAAGGAGTTCTTAGAAGAGCTGGACATACAGAAGCAAGCGTCGATTTAAGTCGTTTAGCAAAATTACGTCCGGGTGGAGTTCTTGTAGAAATTATGAACGAAAACGGAACTATGGCTCGTTTACCTGAATTATTTAAAATTTCTAAAAAATTCGGTCTAAAAATAATTTCCATAAAAGATTTAATTAAATACAGATTAGAAAATGAAAGTTTAATAATAAAAGGTGTTGAAGTGGAAATGCCAAGTAAATATGGTGTTTTTAAATTAATTCCTTATATTCAAAAATCTAATGGATTAGAGCATGTCGCTTTGATTAAAGGTGATATTAAAGAAAATGATGAAGTTCTTGTAAGAGTACATTCTTCTTGTGTTACCGGAGATATTTTTGCTTCTGAGCGTTGTGATTGTGGTAATCAATTGCATAAAGCAATGGAAATGATAGAAAAAGAAGGGAAAGGTGTTTTAATTTATATGAATCAGGAAGGTAGAGGTATAGGTTTATTCAATAAAATTAAAGCATATAAATTGCAAGAAGAAGGACGAGATACTGTTCAGGCAAATCACGATTTGGGTTTTAATGAAGATGAAAGAGATTATGGTGTTGGAGCTCAAATACTTAGAAGTCTTGGAATAAAAAAACTTCGTTTGATGACAAATAATCCAAAAAAAAGAGTTGGACTTGAAGCTTACGGTTTAGAAATAGTTAGTAATGTAAATTTAGAAATAAAACCAAATTCTCACAACCGTTTTTATATGAAAACAAAAAGAGATAAAATGGGACATAATTTAAATTTCGAGTATTAAAATATTTTTTTTATTTATAAGAGCGAAAATTATTTATTTTCGCTCATTATTTTTATTCTAATTATTTACGTTAGAATATATTTTTTTTAAAATTTCTTTTTCCTCTTGGATTTCTTCTTCATTTTTATTACGTCTTTTCATTACAATTTCGGCAACTTCTAAAACTTTATTAATGCGATAATTAACAAATCCATTTGCACCACCCCAAGAAAATGACGGAATAAAAACTCGTGGAAAACCTCCTCCAAAAATATTTGAACTTACACCAATTACAGTTCCTGTATTTAACATAGTATTAATTCCAGTTTTTGAATGGTCAGCCATAATTAGACCACAAAATTGCAAATTTGTATTTATAAATTTTTTTTCTTTATATTTCCAAATTTTCACTTTTGAATAATTATTTTTCAAATTAGAATTATTTGTATCCGCTCCCAAATTACACCAACTTCCAATAATTGCATTTCCAAGATAACCGTCGTGTGCTTTATTTGAGTAGTCGAAAAATACAACATTACTTATTTCGCCTCCAATTTTACAGCCTTTTCCGATACTTGTTTCGCCGTAAATTTTTGCTCCCATTTTCACCGTTGAATTTTCAGAAATAGCAAAACTTCCTCTTATCATTGCTCCTTCCATAATTTGCGAATTTTTTCCTATATAAATTACACCTTCACTGGCATTTAAAGTTGAAAATTCCAATTTTGCTCCTTTTTCTAAAAAAATATTTTCTTTATTTATAATTCTATTGGTAGAACTAATTTCCTCTGATTTTCTATTTTTTGTTATTAATCGAAAATCATTTTCAATTTCTTGACCGTTTTTTTCAAAAACTTCCCAAATATTTTTTATTTGAAAAAAATCGTCATAAAAATTTTTTTTTTCAAAATTAGATATATTTTTTAATATATTTTCAGTTTCAAAATTTGAAACACAAAAAGCTATTATTGTGTTTTCTTTTATAAGAATTTGATTTAATTCAAGCGATTGAATTTCCGAAACAAGATTTTTATTCGGTAAAATAGACGAATTTATTAATACATTAAAATTTGTTTTTTTTAGAACAAATTTTTTTGACAGGTAATTTTTTGTTGAAAAAGAGCATTTTTCTTTTAAAAAATATTCCCATTTCTGACGTATTTTTAAAATACCAATTTTTATTTCTCCAACTGGACGAGTAAAAGTTATTGGAAGTAAATTTTCCCAAATTGAATCATCAAACAAAATGTAATTTATCATATATTTTTTTATTTTTTCAAATTTAATTTTTTTTTAATAATTTTAAATAAAAATTAAAAAAAAATGGCGTTTTTTAGAAAAAATTTATTTGAAATAAAAGTTAAAAAAAATGGCGTTTTTTGGAAAAAATTTTTTTATGATAAAAAATCCGTAAAATATTGGCGTTTTTTAGAAAAAATTTTTTTAATAAAAATTAAAAAAAAATGGCGTTTTTTGGAAAAATTTTTTTGAAATAAAAGTTAAAAAAAAATGGCGTTTTTTGGAAAAAATTTTTTTGAAATAAAATTTAAAAAAAATGGCGTTTTTTGGAAAAAATTTTTTTTGAAATAAAAGTTAAAAAAAAATGGCGTTTTTTGGAAAAAAAATTTTTTTTGAAATAAAAATTAAAAAAAATGGCGTTTTTTGGAAAAAATTTTTTTTGAATAAAAATTAAAAAAAAAGGCGTTTTTTGGAAAAAATTTTTTTTGAATAAAAATTAAAAAAAAATGGCGTTTTTTGGAAAAAATTTTTTTTGAATAAAAATTAAAAAAAAATGGCGTTTTTTGGAAAAAATTTATTTTAAATAAAAATTAAAAATTTTGGCGTTTTTTGGAAAAAATTTTTTTTGAATAAAAGTTAAAAAAAATGGCGTTTTTTGGAAAAATTTTTTTTAATAATTTGAAATAAAAATTAAAAATTTTGACGTTTTTTGAAAAAAATTTTTTTAAAAATTTGAAATGAAATATATATGTTACAATGGAGATTTTTTTCTTAAAGATGATTTTAGAATAAGTTTTAAAAATAGAGCTTTAAATTATGGTGATGGTTTATTTGAAACTTTGAGAGCATCAGCAAGTGATATTTTTTTTTTTGAAAATCATTTGAAAAGATTAATAAATGGAATGAAAATTCTTAAAATGAAAATTCCTAAAAATTTCGAGAATGAAAATTTAAAAAACCAAATTAAACATTTAATTTTAAAAAATAAGCTTTTTTCTGGAGTTCGTATAAAAATTTTAGTTATTCGTAAAGATGGAGGACTTTATACGCCAATAAATAATGAAATAAATTATTATATCTTTATTGAAAAATTACCTAAAAAAAATTATTATTTAAATAAAATAGGATTAAGAATAGGAATTTTTGATGAAATTTTCAAAGAAAAAACCTTTTATTCTAATTTTAAAACTATAAATTCTATGCCTTTTATTCTAGCTGGAATTTTTAAAAAAGAAAATAATTTAGACGATGTGATTCTTATAGATGGAAAAAAACAAATGGTTGAAACAATTAGTTCAAATATTTTTCTCATTAAAGACGATTTTTTATTTACTCCGTCTTTAGAAAATGGTTGTGTAGATGGAATTATGCGAAAATTTGTAATAAAAATTTCCAAAGAAATGGGCTTAAAAATATCAGAAACAAAAAGTTTAAAAAAAGTTCATTTAATAAGAGCAGATGAAGTTTTCTTAACTAACGCTTTGCAAGGAATAAAATGGGTTGCTGCTTACAAAGATAAAAGATATTTTAATAAAACAGCTAAAAAAATTATGCAAAAACTCATAATAATGAGGAATGAATAATTCCTCATTATTCATTCCTTATTTCTCTTTCACATTAAGAAATTCTTAATTAGATTTTTTGTATTTTGAAATTAAAAATTTGAAATAAGGTTTTTTTTTGAAAGAATAATTTATATGTTTTTTGAAATTTAATGCGATAGCATTTTCAAAAAATTTATAAGCTTCTTCTTCATTTTTCACTATAAAAAAATACTCTGATATACGGTAATTAATTTCTGCATTTTTTATGTTAAAACATAAAGCGTCTTTTAATACATTAATAGCATTAAAAACTTGACCGTTTTCGTAGAATAAATTTGAATATTCTAACCATGCTTCAACATAATAAGGGTCTAACTTTATGGTTTTTTTTAATGACATAAATGCTTCTTCAAATATTTTTAATTCTATATAAATTTTTCCGAGGAAGAAATAAAATCTAGTATCTTTTTTATTAAAATTTATTATTCTTTTTATATAAAATAAACTTTCTAAGAATTTAGATTTTAAAAATTTAATATATGCCATTCCAAAAAGTGCTTCTTCTAAATCTCCCTCAATTTTTAGAGATATTTTATAATATTTTTCTGCATTTTTAAAATCTTTCATATCTTTATAGCAACTTCCTATATAAGAATATGCCACAGAATTTTCGTTTTTTTCAAGTTTCAAAAAATGTTTATACATTTTTATTGCTTCGTCGAATTTCTCCATTTCAGCAAATGTGTTTCCTTTATTGAAATAAGCATCGCTATAATTTTCATCATTTGTTATAGCAAAGTCATAAGATTCTAATGCTTTTTTATATTCACTTTTTTTAAAATAAATTACTCCAATTTCTAACCACGCTTCCTTAGAAAAAGGTTCTTCTTCAAGATACATCTTATAAAAAGTAATACTTTCGTCATCTCTATCTATTTTTTCATAAGTAAAAGCTATTTCATAAATAGTATCTAAATCAGTATTGTCATATTCATGAGCTTTTTCAAAATAATCTATAGAGATTTCGTATTTCCCCATTAATTGAAAAAACATTCCAATTGTATGCAAAATAAGACCTTTTTCACTATTCTCGTTTCTTCTATGCTGCTCAAAAAATTCAAAGCATTTACTGCTTGTCCTTTTTTTAAAAAAACTTGTGCTTTTTTCATTTCTAATTCTATAGAATTTGGATGCTGCGCACAAGCAAGTTCTACAGCTTCAAAAGCTTCTTTTACTTTATCTTCATAAACATAATAATCTATTATAAGCTCAAATTCAAAAATATCAAAATAATGCTTTACATTATTTTTTTTCATATTTTCATAACGAATAACATAAATTTCTGCCTCTTTCTTATTGAAAAATTCATCTGAGTTTCCTTTCATTTTTATTTATTTAATTTATATTAATTTAATAAAATTTAAAAATAAATTTTTTTTATAAAAAAAAATTATTCATTTTTGTAATTTATATTAAATAAATAAAATTAATTTTGTAAAAAATTTATATTAAAAAATTTAAAAATAAAAAATGTTGTATTATGAAAATTTTTTTAAAAAAAAAGTTATTAAAAACTATGAAAATACAATATATAAGTTTTTTACTAATTTTTTTTATTGCGTGTCAAGATGTAAAAGAAGAAACTGATGATTTTGATGATTCAGGTTTTATAGCAGTTGAAACAAAAAAGCATCTTCGGGTAGTTGAGAAAATTTTTGCAAATATGCCTTCTCATAAAGAAATGTTATCTTTTGTAAAAGGTACAGGTGAAATTTATAATGATACGATTTTGAATAATACAAAAAACATTTCTAATTATTTTTCTAATTATAAAAAAGCTGTTAATTTAGGAACTTACGGTGCTGATATTTCTTATTCACGTATGTATGACCAGCTTCAGGTGAGTATGAATTATTTAATAGTTATACAAAAATTAACTAAAGAAATTGGAATACCTGAAAAAATAACTGCTTCGGCAATAGAACGTTTGCAAAATAATTTGAATGATCAAGATTCTGTTTTAATAATTGTTAAAGAAACTTATAGAACAACAGATAAATTCTTAAAAGAAAATGAAAGAGGAAGCACTGCGTCTTTAATAATTTTTGGCGGATGGATGGAAACTTTTTATATTGCGATAAGATTATTTGACGAAAAAAATCCAAATTCTGTTATTTTAGAAAAAATAATTAACCAAAAACAATCTTTATATAATTTATATGAATTACTTTTATTTTATAAAGAAGAACCTGAAGTTGAGAAATATTTAAAAGATCTAAAAATTTTAATGAAAAAATTTGGCTCTATAAGTAATGATGAAAAATTA
Source organism: Bacteroidetes bacterium 4572_128 (assembly GCA_002084355.1). Classification (GTDB taxonomy): domain Bacteria; phylum Bacteroidota; class Bacteroidia; order Bacteroidales; family 4572-128; genus 4572-128. Next base: position 16,772 of record NBLL01000013.1, read on the forward strand.
GAAGAAAAGATTAAAAAAGTTTCTGATATTAAAAAATTAATTTCAGAAATAAGAACAAAAATTGTAAAATAGAAGCTATGAAAAAAAATTTTTTATTTATTCTAATATTTTTTTTTAACTTTTTTGCTTTTTCGCAAGAAAAATTTTTATTAAAGAATAAAAATTATTTACAATTTAATTTTGGTCTTGCATATCCAAGTGGTAATTTTGCGAAGAAAGATTTTTTCAATAAAAAACATGGTTTTGCTTTACGAGGTTTTTCAACAGATATAGACATAGTTCATTTTTTTATAACAAATTTAGGAATGAATATAAGGATCTCTGCCATTGGAAATTCTTTGGATTTGGGAAAAATTGGAGAGTTGTATTTAAAAGAATATGGAACAAAAATTGAATTTGTAAAAGGAAATTATGATTTTATTTCTTTGACTACAGGTTTAATTTTTGAGAAAGAACTTTTAAAAGATTTGTTTTTATCAACAAAAATTTTATCTGGAGTTTTATTTGCTTATCAAGATGAACTAATTATCAAAACAAAAATACAGATAAACGACTCTACTTTTGTAAAAGAACCTATTTTATTTAATAAAAAATCGTCTTCTGTTGATTTACCTTTTATTTTAAATATCAGCAAAATTTAATGTAAATAACGAAAAAACAAAAATTGATATAAAAATGTTCAAAATTAATATCGGAATAAGTTATAATTATTAATTAATAAAATTTGTATTTTTTGAAATTTTTTTTGAAAAAAAATATTTTTTAATAATAAAAAATTAATATATGTTTAAGAAAGTTTTTTATATTTTACTTTTTATACTTTTTCAATTTTCTTGTTCTAATAAAAAAGAAAAAAAAGAAAAGATATCTAATTTTACAGAAATTAATTTAAATAATAATTCTTTTAATATTCCTTCTCCTTTTCTTGCAATTTCTTTATTTGAAAAATTAGAGATAAAATTTTTAGATAATATTATTAATTTATCAGATAGGAATATTGAAAATTATGAAAGTGATTTTAAAAAGTCATTAAATTTAGGGATTTATATTGCAGATTTTGGATATTTAAAAAGCTATAAAAAAGCGGAAAAATCTCATAAATGTTATTTAGAGATAAAAAAATTATCATCTCAATTAAAATTAAATAATATTATAAATGATGAAATTAAAAATAGAATAGAAAATAATTTAAAAGATTCTATATTTGAAATATATAATGTTGTTTTGGAAAAAATCAATATTTTTCTTAAGAAAAACGAAAAAAATGAAACTAAAGTTTTAATTTTAATTGGTGTTTATTTTGAAAGTTTACATTTTTTATTACAGAATTATTTATTTATACAAAATTTAGAATTAAGGAAATATATTGCAGAGCAAAAAATATCAATAGAAAATATTATGAATCTTATGCGTCCATATTGTAAATATTCTAAAGAAATTAATGAACTTACCTTAAAACTTGTAGATTTATCTTATGATTTTGATGCAATTGAATTAATTCCAATAAATAATCCAAATTTATCAAAAATTGATAATAAAAAAAATCTTATTAAATTGAATAGTGAAATTAATGTTGTTATTACAGATAAGAATTTATTGAAAAGAATCTCTGACAAAATTATTATTTTGCGTCAAGAAATTATAAATTAATTTTTTTTATAAATTATTAGCTATTTTAAAATGAAAATTTGCACCCTTGTTTTCTGCACTTTCTACCCAAATTTCACCTTTATGTTTTTCTACAAATATTCTACATAAATCTATTCCAATTCCTGTTCCTTTTTCTTCTTGAGTTCCATAAGTAGTGAAATTTTTATTTTTATCAAATATTTTATCTATATTTTTCTTACTTATTCCAACGCCATTATCAGAAACAATAAACTCTAAAAATTCTTTATGTTTTTTTAATGAGATTTTTATTTTACCGTTTTCAAAACAAAATTTTATAGAATTAGAGATTAAATTTCTAAAAATTGTTAATAACATATTCTTATCAGCAATAATTTCAAAATCTTTTTCTATATCATTTATAATTTTAATAGATTTTTTTTCTATACTTATGGAAAAATTAGAAATAATTTCATTTGTTAATTTTTTTATATTTAATTTTTTTGGTAAAAAACTAATTTCATCATCCTGTGTTTTTGCCCAAAAAAGTAAATTTTCTAATAAATTATAAGTGAAATTTGCATTTTCTTTCATTAAACCTAAAATTCGTTGCTTTTTTATTTCATTTATTTTGTGATTTTTATGTGTCAATAAATCTAAGAACATTTTAAAATTTCCAATTGGATTTCTTAGCTCGTGTCCAATAACAGCTAACATTTTATCTTTTGTTGAATTTGCTTTTTTCAATTTTTCATTTAAATTATTTATTTTTTTTAAGTCTCTTTTTATTTTATCCTGCGATAATTTTAAAGAAATTTGTGTTTCCATACGTGCTAAAAGTTCTTGAAAATTGAAAGGTTTTAAAACATAATCTGCTCCGCCAATTTTTAAACCTTTTACTATATCTACGGTTTCTTCTTTCGCTGTCAAAAATATTATTGGAATATTTTTTGTCTTTTCATTTTTTTTTAAAATCTTACAAACTTCAAATCCGTCCATATTTGGCATCATTACGTCTAATAAAATTAAATCTGGTTTACTTCTTTTTATTGAATTTAAAGCGTGTTCACCGTTTGTAGAAATAGAAATTTTATAATTTCTATGACTTTTTTGTATAAAATTTGAGACAATTTGTAAATTATCTATATTATCATCAACTATTAAAACTGATACATTATTTTTCATAATAAAAAATTCATATTTGTAATTTTACAAAAATAATATATTTTTATAAAAAATATTATTATGTTTAAATTAACTTTTATATTTTTTCTTATATTTAATTTTTTAAAATTAAGTTTTATTTATGCTCAAAATGAGGATACTATAAAAAAAATATCTAAATATAATTTTCTGGAAATAAAAATTATTGACGGAGACTCTTTTCCTCATATTTACCTTGATGATTTTTTTGTATTTTCTCCTTTAAAATTCAAAAATAACATACAAAAAAGAAAGTATTTTCGTCTATTGAGGAAATTAAAAAAAGTATTACCTTACGCAAAAAATTTCAAAACTAAAAACAGAAAAGGAGAAGAAAAAATATATTAAAAAAGCAGATAAACATTTACAAGAAGAATTCGCAGGTAAATTAAAAAAATTAACTTTTTCTGAGGGTCGTCTTTTAATAAAATTAATTCACAGAGAAACAGGAAAAACAGTTTATGATTTAGTGAAAAATTTGCGGGGTTCTTGGACAGCATGGTTTTGGCAAACTGTAGCAAAACTTTTTGGTTCTAATTTAAAGAAAAAATACAGACCAAAAAGCAAAGATAAATTAATAGAAAATATTATTCTACGAATAGAAAACAATCAAATTTAGATTTTTTTTTAATAAAAAACCATAAAATTTTGGCGTTTTTTTGAAAAAAATTTTTTTAAAATTTAAAAATCATTAAAATTTTGGACGAATTTTGAAAAAAATTTTTTATTTTAAAATAAAATCATTAAAATTTTGGCGTTTTTTTGAAAAAAAAATTTTTTTTTAATTTAAAAATCATTAAAATTTTGGCGTTTTTTTGAAAAAAAAATTTTTTTTTAATTTAAAAATCATTAAAATTTTGGCGTTTTTTGAAAAAAATTTTTTTTAAAAATCATTAAAATTTTGGCGTTTTTTGAAAAAAAATTTTTTTATTAATAATTTAAAAAATATAGTTTTGTAAATATTTTTTATGAAAATTATGAAAAAAATTATCAGCGGAATACAACAAATTGGAATTGGAAATTCTGATGTTTATAAAATTTGGGAATGGTATAGAAAGGTTTTTTCTGTAGATGTACCAATTTTCGACGAAGAAGCTGAAGCAAAATTAATGCTTAAATACACAGGCGGAAAAGCAAGAAAAAGACATGCTGTTCTCGCAATAAATATGCAAGGAGGAGGAGGTTTTGAAATATGGCAATATAAAGAACGAAAACCACAAAAAGCAGATTTTGAAATTTTAATGGGAGATTTAGGGATTTTCGCAGCAAAAATAAAAGCAAAAAATGTAAAAAAAGCATTTTTAAATTTCAAAAAAAGAGGAATAGAAATAATTGGAGAATTACAAAAAGACCCAAATGGAGATGACTTTTTTATTCTAAAAGATTGTTACGGAAATCATTTTCAAGTTGTAAAAGGACAAGATTTTTTTAGTGAAAATAAAGATTTTACCGGAGGAGTTTATGGAGCAATAATAGGTGTTTCTGATATGGAAAAATCAAAAAATTTTTATTCAGATATATTAGAATATGATAAAATTATTTACGATAAAACAGGATATTTTAAAGATTTAAAAAACTTTCCAAATGGAGAAAGTAAATTTAGAAGAGTTTTATTGGGACATAAAAAAAATAGAAAAGGAGCATTTTCAGAGTTATTAGGTTCAAGTCAAATAGAATTAATACAAGTTATGGATAAAAAAGGAAGAAAAATTTTTAAAAATAGATTATGGGGAGATATTGGTTTTATTCATCTTTGTTTTGATGTTTCTGGAATGAAAATAATAGAAAAAGAATGTGAAGAAAAAGGTTTTCCATTTACCGTAGATAGCAGTGAAAATTTTGATATGGGAGAAGCCGCTGGTCATTTTACTTACATAGAAGATCCAGACGAAACATTAATTGAATTTGTAGAAACAAAAAAAATTCCTATTTTAAAGAAAATTTCTTGGTATTTGGATTTAAGAAAAAGAAATCCTGAAAAACCATTAAATAAATGGGTTTTAAAAGCAATGTCTTTAAACAGAAAAAAATAAAATTTTGAATCTAATAAAAAAATAATGAAAATTTTTGAAAAATATTTTACTGTGAAAAATAGGATGATTTTTGTATTTTTAATAATTATATTTTTCTTTTTTATTTCAATTTTGTTGATATATTTATTTTCTAAGGAAAAAAATTATTTTGAAATTTTATATAAAAAAATAGAAATTTATGAAAAAGATGTAATTTTATTAGAAAATAATGAAAAAAATTTTTTCTTATTAGAAAAAAAAAGTTCCTTTTTTTTCAAAAAAGGAGAAAGTGTATATATTAAAAATTTCGAAAATATTTTTTTTAAGATAAAAATTTTAGACGGAAATATAGAAACAAATTTATTATCAAAAAAAGAAAATAAATTATTTGAAAATCTAAAAAAAAATCTTTTTGATTATAAAAAACATTTTAAAAAATTAACTATAGAAATTAGAGAAAGAGGTTTTGAGGATTTTGGAATAATTGCTTCTATGCAAAAACATAGGATTAAAACCTTTGAAAAAATAACAAAATCAAATGTAAATGAAGAAATAAAAAATTTAGCTAAGGATTTAGAAATTTTAGAAAGAGATTATTTTTTGAATAAAAAAATTATTTATAAAGAAAAAATAATTAATAAAATAAATTTTTTATCAAAAACAATATCTATGTTTTCTGATTCTATAGAAAATCAAATTAGTCCAATAGAATCACTTATTTTAACTGACGGTTTAGAAAATTATAGAATTGCATTTAGTTCTCTTATTGAAAAAGATAAAAAAATAGGTTTTATTGTTGGCGATGATAATTTATTAAAAAAAATTGATTTTACAAGAAAAAAAATTTTTGAAAATATTAATGATTTTTCAGAAAAAATAAAGATAAAAAAAAATAATGCAGAGCAATCTTTTCTATTTAAATTAATTTTAACATTAATTATCTTTATAATTATTTCAATATTTATTTATACAAAAATTTATTTTGCTACTATAAATTTTTTAGAAAATATAAATAAAAAAATGTTTTTACTTGAAAAAGGCAATTTTATTGAAAAATTTGAATCCTTAAAAGAAAAAGATTTAAGTAATTTATTTAAATCTCTTTTTAAATTAAATTCTAATTTAAAAAGTGTAAAAATGTTTGTTGAAGAAATAGGAAAAGGAAATCTTGAGGCTAAGATTAATATTTTTAATAATAAAGGAGAAATTGGTTCTGCTTTAATAAAGATGAGAAATGAATTAAAAATTCTATCTGACGAAAGAAAGAAACAAAAAGTCGATGAAAATTTAAGGAATTGGACAACCGAGGGAATATCAAAATTTAATGATATTTTAAGAAAAACGAATAATTTAGAAAAACTTGGAAATGAAATAATTAGAAATTTAATTTTTTATATGGACGCAAATCAAGGAGGAATTCTTATTCATAATAAAATAAATGAAAATGAAGAATTTTTAGAACTAATAGCATCTTATGCTTATGATAGAAAGAAATTTATAAAAAAAAAGATACTTATGGGTGAAGGTCTTGTCGGAACTTGTGCATTGGAAAAAAAGACTGTTTATATGAAAAATATTCCGGAAAATTATATAGAAATTACTTCCTCTCTTGGTTCTTCAAATCCAAAAAATTTATTGATTGTGCCTTTAAAATTAGAAAATGAAATTTTAGGTATTGTAGAAATTGCTTCTTTTAAAAATTTTGAAAATTATCAAATTTCTTTTTTAGAAAAAGTTTCGGAAAATATTGCTTCAACTTTAAAATCTTTAAAAGTAAATACACAAACTAAAGAATTTTTGAGACAAGCACAAATGCAAACAGAAGAACTTGCTTCAAAAGAGGAAGAGATGAGACAAAATATGGAAGAATTAAAAGCTACACAAGAAGAAGCATCCAGAAAAGAAGTTATTTCTGATGAATTTGTAAATGCAGTAAATATTACAACTATGAAAGCTAATATTGATTTAAATGGAAAATTTAAAAATGCAAATGAAAAATTTTTAAAGAAAATTGGAGAAAATTTATATGATATAAAATTTCATTATTTTAATGAAATATTAATAAACTCTGAAATGAAAAAATATTTTAATGAAAAATGGGATAAAATGTTAAAAAATTCAAAATATTTTAGTAATGAATTACATTTAAAAACAAAAATAAATAATTTTTGGATTTATGGAACATTTATTCCTGTTTTAAATGAAGAAAATAAAATTAATAAAATAATTTTTCTTGCTTATGATATTACTGAAAGAAAAAATAAAGAAATAGAAGTTTTAAAAATTACAAAAAAAATAAAAGAAAATGAAAAAATATTAAAAGACAATTTAAAAATATCAAAAGAAAATGAAGAAATAATGAAAAAGCAAGAGGAAGAAATGAAACAAAATTTAGAAGAAATGAAAATTACTCAGGAAAATTTATTAAAAAAACAAAATGAAACGGATAAATTGAATAAAAAAATGAAACAAAGAGAAGAAATTTTGAAAAAAACTTTTGAAAACAATAGAAAGGAAAAAAATAAATTTTTTGAAAAAATTAAAAATAAAGATAAAGAAATAGAAGAATTGAAAAAAGAATTAAAAATTAAAAATTAAAAATTTTTACAAATTTCAAAAAATAATTCTTTGAAATTTGTAAAAATAAAATTATTCAAATAATTTTATTATATCATTTCCATTTGCAAAAACCACTAAACTTAGCAAAATAATCATTCCGGTTACTTGTGCATATTCCATAAATTTGTCGCTTGGTTTTCTTCTTGCAATAATTTCATAGATTAAAAATAAAACATGTCCACCATCTAAAGCAGGAATTGGCAAAATATTTACAACACCAAGCATAATAGAAAGTAAAGCTGTCATAGACCAAAAAATTCTCCAGTCCCAAGTATCTGGAAAAATATTTCCAATTGCAATAAAACCTCCAACAGATTTATAAGCCTCTGTTTCTGGAGAAAAAATTAATTTAAATTGTTTTAAATAACTTCCAACTTCTTGATAACCTCTTGAAAAACCTGCAGGTATAGATTCAAAAAAACTATACTCAACAGTTTTTAAATCAAATAATTCTTCTTTATTTTGCAAATAATAAACACCTATTAAACCTTCTTCAGAAATTTTTGTTTTAACTTTCAAAGTATCACCATTTCTAATAAAAACCAAATCTACAACTTGATTTTTTAACTCTTTCAAAACCGGAGGAAAATCAGCAAATAAATTTAATTTTTTTTCATTTATGCCAATTATTTTATCTCCAATTTTTAAACCGCTTTCTTTACCATGAGAATTTTCTGTAAAACCAGCAACAATAAAAGGAAACCCAAGAGAAATAAAAGATTGTCTTTTTATAATATTTGCTATTAAATCTTTTGGAATGTCAATATTTTTTATTTTTCCATCTCTTTCTATCTGTATAGTTTTTGGTTGATTTAATAAAATATGTGGGATAATTTTTCTAAAATTATCTACTTTTTTATCATCGAAAGATAAAATTTTATCTCCGTTTTTCAAATTCATTTCTAATGCTATAGAATCGCAAACTATACCATATTTTGCATTTTCTAATGGTAAATATTTTTCTCCCCAAGCAAATAAAATACTAATGTAAATTGCAATTGCAAGTAAAAAATTAAATAAAACTCCTCCTATCATAATTAAAAGTCTTTGCCAAGATGGTTTTGCCCTAAATTCCCAACTTTTTGGAGGTTTTTTCATTTGTTCTTTATCCATAGATTCATCTATCATTCCAGCTATTTTAACATAACCTCCCAATGGAATCCAACCAACTCCATATTCAGTTTCTCCTTTTTTGTATTTGAAAATAGAAAACCAAGGGTCAAAAAAAAGATAAAATTTTTCTACTTTTGTTTTAAAAAGTTTTGCAAAAAGAAAATGCCCAAACTCATGTACAACAACCAAGATAGCTAAACTTAAAAGTAATTGTGCAATTTTTATTAAAATATCCATATTTATTTAAATAAATTTTTTGCAAAAATATAAATAATAAATAAAAAAATTATTTTTTATAAAAAATTCCTCATTATTCATTATTCATTAAAAAAATCGTTCCTTCGAAGACAAAATTTGCTTTTCCTTGTAGAAAAATATTTTTAAAAATATTGTCATTTTTTTCAAAAAAAACTTTTAAAATTCCTCCTTTTGTGGAAATTTCTAAATTTGTTTTTTTAGGATTATTTTCTAAATAATTAGCAATTGCAGAAGCAACAACACCAGTTCCACAAGATAAAGTTTCGTCTTCTACACCTCTTTCGTAAGTTCTAACAAAAATTTTATTTTCTTTTTTTTCTATGAAATTTACATTCGTTCCTTTTTTTTTAAACATATCATTATAACGAATTTTTTTTGCTTCATAAAGTAAATTAATATTTTCTAAGTTTTCTACAAAAGAACAAAAATGAGGTGAACCTGTATTTAAAAAATAAGAATTTCCAATTTTTTCTATTTTTTCTAAATTATTCATCTGTAGTTTTACAAAATTTTCGTCATAAATTTCCGCATTATGTGAACCGTCAAAAGCAGAAAATTTTGTTTTATTATTTATAATTTTCAATTTTTTCGCAAAAGCAACTATGCAACGACCACCATTTCCACACATACTTGCGATTTTCCCGTCAGAATTAAAATATTTCATTTGAAAATCAAATTTTTCATGATTTTCCAGTAAAATTAATCCATCTGCACCTATTCCAAATTTTCTATCACAAAGAAGTTTTATTTTTTTTTCATTTTTCGAAAAAAACTTTTTTCTATTATCAATCATAATAAAATCATTTCCTGTGCCTTCGTATTTATAAAATTTCATATAAAAAAAATTTTTAAAAATAAAAACAAAATTTTAATAATTTAAAATTAAAAAAAAATCTCTAAAAAAAGCAATTTTTTTTTTTTTAAAAATTTTTTTTCAAAAAAACGTCAATTTTTTTATGATTTGATTTTATTAAAAAAAAATTTTTTTTTCAAAAAAACGTCAATTTTTTATGATTTTATTTTAAAATTTTCCCCAAAAACAGCAATTTTTTTATGATTTGATTTTATTAAAAAAAAATTTTTTTTCAAAAAAGCGTCAATTTTTTATGATTTTATTTTAAAATTTTCCCAAAAACAGCAATTTTTTTATGATTTGATTTTATCAAAAAAAAAAAAATATTTTATAATTTAATTTTATAAAAAAAAATTCAAAAATCTATTTTTTTTTTAATTTTGTGTTTTAATTTTAAAAATTTGTAATGAAAAAAATTTTTTATTTATTATTTATCATTTTTTTAAATTTCTCTTGTAATTCAGATAAGAAAAGTTTTTGGGAAATTTATGGAGAACTAAAAAACAGTAATGATGAAATTATTTTTTTAAAACATTTGAAAAATGAGAAAATTGTAATTTTTGACAGTACAAAAATTACAAATGGTAAATTTCATTTTAAAGACACAAGTAGTAAATCAGAATATTTATTTCTGGAAATTTCACAATTTAATAATACACCTCTTCTAATAGAACCGAATAATAAATTAATTTTTAAATCTGACGCAAAAAATTTAAAAAATTATGATGCAAAAGGTTCAAAAAATATAGAATTAGTTTGTGAATTAAACAGTTCTTATAACGAATTGTTAGAAAAATTGGACACATTTTTTACTGTTTATGAAAAAAAATTATCTGTAAAAAAAGTTGATTCTGTAAAAACTATAAAAGAATTTAAAGACAGTTTAGATATTTTTATAAAAAAACATCAAGATTATTTGATTAATTTTGTTGAGAAAAATATAAATTCGCCAAGTTCTTATTTTGCTTTGATGCAAAGAATAGACGAAAAAATCAGCTTTTTTAGTATCAATGAACATATAGAACTATTAAAAAAAGTAGATAAATCTTTATATGAAAAATATCAAGATTTTGAATTAGCGAAAAATTTACATAATTTTTTGATAAGATACAAAATGATGGCAGAGCAGAAACATGCATCACAACAAGCAGAAGTGCACAAGAAAAATGCCATAAAAATAGGTGATATGGCAAAAGATATTTCTTATAAAAATCCTGATGGTAAAAAAATCTCTTTATTTTCTTTAAAAGGAAAATATGTTTTATTAGATTTTTGGGCATCGTGGTGTAAACCTTGCCGCTTAGAGAATCCAAATCTTGTAAAAGTTTATAAAAAATATAAAGACAAAGGTTTTGAAATTTATCAAGTTTCTCTGGATAAAGATAAAAAATCTTGGTTACAAGGAATAAAAGACGATAATTTAGAAGATTGGATACACGTCAGCGATTTAAAATATTGGAGTTCTGAGCCGGCAGCCAAATATAACGTTCGTAGTATTCCTTCAAATTTTCTTATAGATAAAAATGGACGGATTATTGCAATGAATTTAAGAGCAGAAGAACTTGAAAAAAAATTTTCGGAAGTTTTTACTAAAAAATAAATTTATTATTATTTAAAATAATCTTTTGAAATTTTTAAAATTTATAAAAAAAAATATTTTTTTAATGAAAAAACTTTTAATATTAATAATATTATTAATTATTTTAAATAATAATTTTTTGAAAAGTCAAAATCCGAATCTTGTTTCTAATCCGAGTTTTGAAAATTATAATAAGTGTCCGAATAGTTTTACTCCATTTAATAAGACTTTTTCTCTTATTCCAGATTGGACTTATCCAACACATGGAACTCCGGATTATTTTAATCGTTGTTGTAAAAATACTATAGTTGGTGTACCTAAGAATTTTGCTGGTTGGTCACAACCACATTCTGGCGATGCTTATATGGGTTTTATTCTCATAGGAAGTTTTAATAAAAATAATGAGCAATTTAGGGAATATTTACAAGCAACTTTAACAGAGCGTTTAGAATTAAATGAAAAATATTGTATAAGTTTTTATTATCGTTTATCGAAATTTTCAAAATTTGCAATAGACCAAATAGGTGTTTTTTTTACAGATAAAGAGGTCAGAAGAGGAACAGAAAATCATCTTGGTTTTGAAGCACAAGTTAATAATAATCCAGGTAATTTTCTAGATAATCAAGATAAGTGGGGAAAATTTTGTGGATATTTTACTGCACAAGGAACAGAAAATCACTTAATTATAGGTAATTTTAGAAATACAGAAGACACAGAAATGATAGAAAGCAAAAATTATAGTGGTAAGAAAAACAAAAGAGGCAAAGAATATTCTTATTATTATATAGATGATGTTTCTGTAAAAAAAATTACAAATTGTAATGATTGTGATTGTTTACCAAAAGATTTATCTGTAAAAATAATAAACACTTCTACAAATGATGCATCTTCTGCAAGAGTTAAAGTTATTGGAGGCACAAAACCTTATAGTTTCTTATGGTCAAATGGTGAGAAAACACAATCAATAAGTGATTTAAATACTGGAAAATACAGTGTTACGGTAACAGATTATTATAATTGTCAAGACAATGCTGACATTGATATTTTTTCAAAAGAAAGAAAAAAATTACAAGTTACTCACGAGAGTTCTTTCAATGGGAAAAATACAGGAAAAATAAAACTCAATGTTTGTAAAATTTTTAGATGAAAATGCTGATTTAAGCGATAAATTAGAAGCTGCAAATGAAGGTGAAAATATACGTTTGAAAGTTTTTTTTGATTCTAATAAGTCAAATTTATTGGATAAATCTGTAGAAGAATTGGATAAGTTATGTGATTTTATGAAAAAATATAATGTGAAATTAGTCCAGATTTCCGGACATACAGACAGTCAAGGTTCTGATGTTTACAATCAATCTTTATCTGAAAGACGAGTGATTTCTGTTAGAGATTATTTGACAAATAAAGGAATTTCAAAAAATAAATTAAAATATATTGGTTACGGTGAGGTTTTGCCTGTTGCAACGAATAAAACTCCAGAAGGCAGACAATTAAATAGAAGAGTAGAATTTAAGATTTTAAAAAAATAATTTTTTTTATGAAAAGAAATAAAATTACAATTTACACTGACGGTGCTTCCAGAGGAAATCCCGGAAAAGGTGGTTATGGAATTGTTTTAATTTCTGGAAAATTTAGAAAAGAAATGTCTCAGGGTTATTTGAGAACTACAAATAACCGCATGGAGCTTCTTGCGGTTATAGTTGCTTTAGAAACTTTAAAATTCAAAAATTCTTTAGTTGAAGTTTTTACAGATTCAAAATACGTTGTAGATTCTGTAGAGAAAAAATGGATATTTAATTGGATAAAAAAAGATTTTAAAGGTAAAAAAAATGTAGATTTATGGAAACGTTTTTTAAAAATTTATCCAAAACATCAAGTGAATTTTTTTTGGATAAAAGGACATAACCAAAATATAGAAAACGAAAGAAGATTTTATTGCAAATTAAAATTCCAATTATTATTTTGAAATTTTTTTATTAAAAAAAAAACCACATTTTCAATATGGCATTATTATTGTAATTTACATTTAAAATTAAAAAAAAATATTGATATGTATTTTACTTCTACAATAAAAATAAAAACTCCACAAAAAAAAATAAACAAAAAAGAATTGTTATTTTTTAAAATTAAAAAATCTCTAATGATTTTTGCAGGAATTTTAGCAAGTTTATTAATAATATATTTTATTTTTTGGATAGTTTCTCAAATAATATTTTTGAAATCAACAATATCTTTTGTTTTATTTTTCTTTCTTTTTGTATTACCATCTTCTATTTTTTCTATTTTTTCATTTTCTATTCTAAAAAAATACTGGTTTTCGTCAAAAAAAAATAGTATTACGAAAACAACAATAATAATTTTAGAAATCTTAAATAGGATTGTTGAAAAAATGTCTATAAACTCGATAGTAAAATTTTCTAAGGATAATTCTTCTTATGCTTTACCAAAAAACGGAGCTAATTTTTCAGATTTAATAGCTAGATTTAAACATAAGATACAAAATTTAGAATTAATTAAATTTGATAATTTAGAATTTGTATTTAAACATAGTGATGAAAATTTAAAATATTTGATAGAAATTAAGGTAAATAAAAAATTTGATGAAAATGAATATCCATTTATTATTACGATAAATGCTATGAGTAAATTATTTTCCGATAAAAAATTAAGTTCTGTTTCTGATTTTAAAATAAAATTTAGGAACGAATTAAGAACACAAGAAAAATATGATGCCTTTATTAATAATTTACAAATTAATTTTGAAGAATATATATCTTTTTTAAAAGAAAATATAAATTATTATTTGAAACCAACGGAAATGAATGAAAGGACTGAAATTACAAAAAAAATAATTCGTCCAGTTAGTTTTTATTTTGATTTTAATCAAATTAAATATAGAAAAACAGAAGACCCTATTTTTCATGGATATTCTGAATATAATAAACAATCTATATTTTTCTTATTTTTATGGGGTGATTTGATGTATGAAAATAATATTTATTGTAATAATTCTACTTTAGTTGATTCTTTTGGAATTCCATTCATGGAAATAGGAAATAGAGGTTTTTATGCAGGAGAATTTAATACTTTAAATACAAATAAAACTTTTGAAAAACCAAAAGGAGAAATATATATCCATATAGAAACAAATTATATTAGTGAACTTTTAGATTTAAAATTTTACCACAGAAAGCCAAAAAATAAGGAAAAAGCAGTGAATTTTTTTAGTGACGAAATACAAACAATAAAAAACATGGAGATAAATTAGATAAATAAAAAATTCATTTTTTTGAAAAAACGTCGAAATTTTGAAATTCTATTAAAATCAAAATAAGAAAATTTCAAAACTGGAAGAACTATATGGAATATAATTCTATTATAAAAAAAATGAAATAAAAAAAATTTTTTCAAAAAAATGCCAATTTTTTTAATTTTTTTTTATTGAAATGAAAAAAATTTTTCAACAGATACAAACCCAAAAAATTAATGTTTTTTTGGGTTTGTATCTGTTGAAATTTATTTAGTAATAAATGTGAAAAAATATTAATCATTTATAATACCTAATAAAACAATACCTAATAAAACAACTTTTTTTATTTTTCTTTCTTTTGAATTTTCCAAAGAAAAATAATAAACTCCAGCTTTTAAATTATATTTTTCTGCATTTAAAGGAATAATATAATTTCCTTCTTTTTTTAATTCTTTATAAAAAAAGATAATTTCATTTCCGTAAACGTCAAATAATTTTGCTGTAACTTCAGAACTTCTTTTTAGTTTAAAATTAAAAATAGTTTCATCAAAAAAAGGATTTGGAAAATTTTGTTTCAAGTAAATTATAGATTTTTAAAATTATCTAATCTTGTCCAAATTGGACGAACAACATTATTATATGCTGAAATATTTGTATAATCACCAAAAAAAACAGAACTATTTGGAGTAAAAGGAGATTCACTAATTTTAAAATTAGTAAAATTTTCTCCTCCATCTTTAGAAACTGCCATATAAACATCAGTTTTTAAATCATCATAATTTCTTCTGTCATAAAAAACTATATAAATATATCCAGTAACTTGATCTAAAGTCATCCATGTTGAAAATTGATGTTTTCCTGCGGGGTCATCATTAACTCTTTTTGGAATACTCCAATTTTCGCCTCCGTCATCAGATTTAATCAGCCAAATATCAGTATCATTTTCACCGTGTTTTTGATCCGACCAATTCAAATATATCCTGCCTCTATATTCGTTTTGACTTGTATCACAAGCACTTACCACCATACCATTTGCTCGCATAATTCCCGGAATATTATAATTCCAACCGCCATAAATTTGTGAAATAATTTTATCATTCTCCAACCAAGTTTCGCCATAATCTAATGATTTATCAAAATAAATATTTTCATCTTTTGTCCATGCAATATAAATTTCACCATTTAATCCAATGCATGGAACTGCTCCTTCTGTTGTATTATCATCATCTAAACAATTTCCCGCTTCTTTGCTTAGACGAATTGCATTATCCCAATTTTCGCCTCCATCTGTCGAACGAGAAAACAAAATCATAGAGCTGTCTTCTGAAGCTGAGCTTCCATATTTATCAAATTGTGTCCAAGCAATATAAATATTATTATTACTTCTATCTACAACTGCCCATTCCTTATCTTGAATTTTTGAACCATTTAAACCCATAAAAGTTCCGGAAGACCAAGTTTCACCACCGTCATTTGACTTTTGACAAACAATCCTATCTATCCAATTTCCATTTGTTGGATTTGATAGATGAAAAAAATAAAAAGAACCTGCTGTATCAACAATTATACAAGGATCTCCCCAAACTCCATAATCAGAAGTTAAAATTCCATTTTGCCAATTAAAACCTCCGTCGTCAGAATAATAATAAATATTCAAATTGCTTCCCGCAACCATTTCATTAGTATTAAGCGGATTAATTGCTATGGACGGTTCATTGCAATTCAAATTATTAAAAATTTGTATATTCTCATGTTGAGAAAAAGCATTGAAAAATAAAAAACAAAAAATAATTTTAAAATATTTCATAATTAAATTTATAATTTAAAAAGAGCTAATAATTATGTAAAAAATAAAAATAAAAAAATTATTTATTCTATAGGTCTTTTTTTAATCATTCCACCTTTTGCATCTTTGATACTGTGCATTACAACAAATGCTTTTTCGTCTATTTTTTCTATTTCTTCGTCTCCACGTTTAGCATAGCCTCTTTTTCCTAGATATATTGTGCAAGCTCTTCCTAATTTTTCAATAATTGCTGTCCTAATTTCTTCGCTTTGCTCAGATATAATAGTTACACCGACATATTCTTCTATTCCAGAAACTACAAAATCAACAGTTTTAGACGCAGACAAATAAGTCAGCATAGCATATAAAGAAATTTCTATAGAAAAAATATAAGCAGCAACAGAAAAAATCATAACATTAAATATTAAAATCACGTCTCCTATAGTTAAAGAACTTTTTTTACTTATAAAAATAGCTAGAACTTCTGTTCCATCTATAACAGAACCTCCACGAATAGCTAAACCTATTCCTAATCCTAAAAAAAATCCGCCAAAAACAGCTATTAATAATTTATCATTAGTAATCATTGGAAATGATATAAAATGAACAGAAAAAGCTAGTAAAATAATAGCAAAAATACTTCTGATGGCAAATTGTTTACTAATGGTAGAAAATCCTAAAATAATAAAAGGTGCATTAATAATAATCAATAATATAGAAAGAGGAAAATTTGTAACTTCTGTGATTATCAAAGAAATACCCATTACACCACCATCTATAAATTCATTAGGCAATAAAAATCCTTTTAATCCAAAACTTGCACATAATACACCAATAATAATAAAAAATATATCATTAATGATATGTTTAAATTCAATTCTTTTTTTTGTATCCATTATTCTAAATTTTATTTTTTTTTTTTAATTAAAAAAAAAATACTATCTTTTTATTATTTAAAAGCTATAAAAAAAACGCCATTAAAAAAAAAAATTTTTTCAAAAATTGTGAAGAAAATATTAATATTTATGTTTTATTTATTTTTCCGTAAATTTTTTTATTGTCTTTGTTAATTTTTACTCCTATATTTTTCTTTTTTTTATACGAATTTTTTTTTTATTTCCATCAGCAAATTCTAAGAAAACTGATGCATTTTCAACTTTTTTTTTTCGTTTTTTTATCAAGAATTTTTAAACAAAACTGACAAAATTTTGTGAAAAAGAAATTTTTGTCAGAAAGAAAAACACAAATAAAATATAATAATATTTTTTCATAATTTTTTATAATTTAAAATTTTCATAATTTAAAATTTAATTTAAAAATGTTAAAAATTTTGCTGAATTTTTGAAAAAAAATTTAAAAATTAAAATTTAATTATAAATTAAAGTTCCAATTTTTTCAGAGTTTATAATTTTTTTTAAGTTTCCTTTTTTATTCACATCAAAAACAATAATATTTAAATTATTTTCTTTTGCCATTGTAAAAGCAGTTAAATCCATAATTTTTAAACCCATATTATAAGTTTCTTCGAAGGAGATTTTTTCGAATTTTTTTGCAAATTTATTTTTTTCTGGGTCTTCAGAATAAACTCCATCTACACGAGTGCCTTTTAACAAAATATCTGCTTTCATTTCTATTCCTCTTAATACTGAAGCCGAATCTGTTGTAAAAAAAGGATTTCCTGTTCCTCCGGAAAAAATTACAATTTCATTATTTTCAAAAGCATCTTCAACTTTTTTTTGATTAACTTTTTCGCCTATGGTGGACATTTCAAAAGATGTAAACAAACGAGTTTTTTGCTCCATACTTTCAAAAGCAGATTGCAAAGCTATAGAATTAATTACCGTTGCTAGCATACCCATATAGTCTCCTTTAACTCTATCAAAACCTTTATCAATGCCAGAAAGCCCTCTAAAAATATTTCCTCCGCCAATTACTATTCCTACTTTCACACCAAGATTTGAAATTTCTTTTATTTGCTGGGAATATTCTATTAAACGCTCTTCGTCTATTCCATAAGAATTTTTTCCCATTAAAGATTCGCCACTTAATTTTAATAAAATTCTTTTATATTTTATCATATTTTTTATTTTTTATCCGCCAGAAAAAATTGGCAAAAATGCAATTTCATCTCCATTTTTAAAATTTACATTTTCTAAAATAATTTCTTCATTGACAGCTATTTTAAAGTTTTTCTTTTCAAAACTTTCATATTTTTTAAAAAAAATTTTTTTCAATTGGTTTATATTTTTTACATTTTCTAATGTAAATTCATCTTTTGAAAAAATTTTTTTTAATTCTCCGAAAATAAGTATTTTAATTTTCATAAAATTTTAATTTTATTAATGCAAATATAGAATAATTTATTATATCATAATAATTTGCATCTACTCCTTCAGAAATAATTGTTTTACCATCATGATTTTCTATTTGTTTAGTGCGATGTATTTTCATCAAAATAAAATCTGTATAAGATGTTAAACGCATTTTTCTCCATGCTTCGTTGTAATCGTGATTTTTTTTACACATTAAATTTTTCGCATATTCAAGATATTTATCATAAAGTTCTAAAACTTTTTTTTGCGATAAATTCAAATTTTCTGAAAAACCCAATTCCATCTGAATTAAAGCGATGGTAGAATAATTTACCATTGCAACATATTCATCAAAAATACTCTCATTTATTTTTTGAACTTTTTTTATTTCAAAACTTCTAATTCTTTCTGCTTTGATAAAAAGTTGGTCTGTTAAAGAAGTTGGACGTAAAACTCGCCAAGAAGTACCATAATCATGAGATTTTTTTTCAAAAATATCTCTACAAATTTTAATAATATTTTCAAACTCTTTTGTTGATTTCATAATATTTTATTAAAAAAATTCAAATTTAAATTTTTTTAATAAAATATTAAAATTTTGGTGTTTTTTAGAAAAAATTTTTTTTTAATAAAATATTAAAATTTTGGCGTTTTTTAGAAAAAAATTTTTATTCTTGAAATTAAAAAATATTAAAATTTTGGACGAATTTGAAAAAAATTTTTTTTATTTTAAAAAGATTAAAATTTTGGCTTAAAAAAAAAAAATTTTTTTGAAAAAATGAGAATTTTTAATTATTATTTTATTTCAATATTTCTTTTTTTATTTATAATTGCAATTTCAAGATCTTCGTTATTTTTTTCTTCTATATTTGGTTTTTCACCTATCCAAAACCAATTTATAAAAAATTTTGTTTTATATAAATAAAATTTTAAACGAATTAAAACTAAAATTAAAGGTGGAAAGATTAATAAAATAAGTGCTGTACCAATAAAAACGCCATAAGCAAGTGATGCAGCCATAGGTTTTAAAAATTGTGCTTGAAAGCTTTTTTCAAAAATTAAAGGATATAAACCTACGCTGGTGGTTATGGTTGTCAATATAATTGCTCTAAACCTAGAAATTCCAGCATTATAAGCTGCTTCTTCAACTTTATTCCCTTCTAAGATTAAAGAATTATATTTTGCAAGAAATACAACCGCATCATTTATAATTACTCCGGAAAGTGCAACCATTCCCCAAGCACTTAACATAGAAATTGGTATTCCTTCTAAACCGTGTCCCCAAATTGCTCCTATCCACGCAAGCGGTATCATTAAAAGAATTATAAAAGATTGCGAAACAGATTTAAAATGTAACATTAACAACAAAAGAATTACCGCAAAAGCAATGGAAAAATTATTCTTCATATCTTCTATAGATTCACCGCCACTTTTACTTTGTCCTTGATATAAAACACTCACTCCTTTATATTTTAATTTCATAGGTTTAATTATATCATTTTTAATTTGTTCCATAATTGCAGGAATTGGAGAATAAGGGTCTAATAAATCAGCATCTATACGAATTTCTCGGGAAGAATTAAAACGACGAATATTTACAGGACCTCTTTCCAAATGATAATCTACTAAATCTTTTAAAAAAAATATCCCTTTTTGTGTCTTAATTTTCATATTTTCCAATTGACCAACATTTAATCTATCTTCTTTTGGATACCTTACCCAAACTCTTAATTCGTCTTTTCCATTTTGTAAACGCTGAACCTGTCCACCAAAAAATCCTTGTCTAATTTGATTACTTATGCTTGCATGATCTAAACCTAAAAAATATGCTTTATCTTTTAACTTTATACGAATTTCTTGTTTACCTGCGGCATCATTATCAACTATATCTTTTAGAGTTGGAATTTCTAATAAACCATCTTTTAAAAACTTTTTTGCATGAGTTAATTCATTTAAATTTTTACTTAAAATAGAAATAGAAACAGGTTTTCCAAATCTATTTTCTGCACCAATTTTGAACTTTTCTGCTTCTTTAACAAAAGGTATTCTTTCTTGTATTCTTCGAGAAATTTCAAAACTTGAAATTGGAGCACCTTCTAAATCACCAAGCATAATTTGAATATGTCCAGCATGTGAACTGTAATTCGTCATTCACCTGCCATACAATTTTATCAAATTTTTGTAAATATTTAAAAGTTTGTTTTTCACCATCACTTGGTTTAAAAGCAATATCAATTTTAAACATATCAAAAGGAATGGCAGGAAAAATAGTATATTTAATAAAACCGCCTTGTATTAAACCTATGGTTAAAAAAAGAAAAAACACTGGCATAGTTACAGCTATCCATTTCCATTTTATAATAATTTTTAATATCCTACCATAAATTTTATTTTTCATAAAATTTATAAATTTCTCAAGTATTTTTCTAATTTTACTTTTTCTTGATTTTCTTCTCAAAATATGTGGACTTGCAAGGTGTGCAGGCAAAACAAAAAATGCTTCTATCAAAGAAAAAAATAAACTTACAATAACAACAAAAGCCATTTCTCTTAGAAATTCCATGCGTCCGGAAAGAAATAAAATTGGAGTAAAAGCAATTATAGTCGTACTTACTGAAGTTGTAACAGCAGGTAAAACTTCCATCGTTCCGTCAATTGCTGCTTGTTTTGGTGTTTTTCCTTTTTCATAATGAGTAAAAATATTTTCACCAATAACTATTCCATCATCAACAAGTATTCCAATAACCAGTATCATTCCAAATAAAGAAATCATATTTATTGTAATACCATATAAATTTGCAACTATAAACATCGCCAAAAATGCGGAAGGAATTCCCCATGCAACCCAAAGCGATAATCGGAAACTTAAAAATAATGCCAGAGTAACTATCACAAGAATTAAACCTAATCCGCCGTTAGATAATAACATATCTAAACGACTATTTAACATACCTAAAAAATCAAATGTTACTATCAATTCAATACCTTTGTGAATTTTATTAAATTTTTCTACATAAGCATTACAAAATACAGATATTTCTTCTAAGTCTTCATTATTTAATTTATTGATCATTATATAAACAGCATTTTTTCCGTTCATTAAACTCAAAGATGAAACATCAGCAAATTTATTTTTTACTGTTGCAATGTCTCTAATTCTTATAAAAGAACCGTCATTATTTGCTCTTAAAATTATTTCTCCTATATTTGCTGGTTTTACACTTCTAGAACGAGAACGTATTAAAATTTCTTCTTCGTCGGATTTTATCATACCTGCAGAAATATCTCTATTATTTTGAGAAATGGCACGAGAAATCTCATCGAAACTTATATTATATCTTAATAAATCTTCTTCTGTCACTTCAACAGAAATCTCTAAATTAGGAAAACCTTGCAAACTTATCTGAGACATAATTCCAGAAGCATAAAAATCATCTTCTATTTCTTGAGCATATTTTTTTAAAGTTGATAAATCTACATCGCCAGAAAGTCCAAGATAAATTGCTTGTGTAAAAGAACGACTTTTGGAAACTATAGGTCTTTCTGCATCTATTGGCATTGCACTAATTCCATCTACTGCATTTTTCACTTCCATTAAAGTTTCGTCCAAATCAAATTGTCCGGTTGTTTCTATTGAAACTCTTGCGAAATTTTCAAAAGAATTAGATGTAATTTCTTTTATTCCAACTATTCCACGCAAAGCTTCTTCTATTCTTGTTGTAATACCTTCTTCCATTTCTTTTGGAGAAGCTCCAGGATATGAAACTGAAACATTTATAAATTTTGAAGTTCTTTCGGGGAAAAAAGATTTTTTAGTTTTTAATATACTAAAACCTCCGGCAAATATCAAAATGGCAATTATTATATTTGCATAAAAAGGGTATTTTACAAATGTTGTTATTAAGCTTTTCATAAATTTAAAAAAATGGATTTTTTAAAAAAAATTTTTACAAAATTAAAAAAAAAATGACATTCTTATAAAAAATTTTTTTCAAAAAAAAATTATGTGTAAAATATTAGTAGGACATCTTGGAATAATGCATGCTGACTTTAAAAATTTTATTTCTTCTTATAAAAAATATAAAATCGATTTTGAAATTTTTAACATTTTAAAAGACGATTTAAGAAAAATTAAATTATCTAGTAATGAAATAATTGATTTGAGAAATTGTAGAGGATATCACGAGATTCATTCATTTCAAAAACATTTAACAAATTTAGAAATAAATTTTAAAAACATTCCTACAATTCCATCAATGAAAATGATAAAATGGAGCATTGATAAATCTAAATATTTGGAAGATTTAAAAAATATTAAAAAAATTCCAAGTAAAATCTTAAAAAAAAATGATATTTCTGTAGAAAATATTTTGAATTTTATTGATAAAAATACCTCACTTGGAATAGTTTTAAAACCATTAATTGGTTCACGAGCTTATCAAATTATCAGGATAAGGAAAAAAAATCAAAAATACGATATTTATATTCCACATAGAAGAATTGAAAAAAAAGAAAGCTGGACAGAAGAAAAAACTTTAAATAGGAATAATTTGAAATTTTTATTGAAAATTACATAAAAAAAAATTATTCTGGAATTATTTTGCAAGATTATATAATATCAAATGAATATTGTGCAATTTATTTAAATAATAAATTATCTCATATTGTTGAAAAAAAAGGAATGTATGAAGATAATATTGATAATTTCAATATTCATCATAAAAATTTTGGCGGAAAAAATATACTACATTCTACATTAGATAATAAAATCATCAAATTTGCAAAAGACGTTTTTAATAAAATTCCAAAATGGATAAAAGAAGATCCATTTATTATTTATGAAAGAATTGATATTTTATCAAATAAATTAAATATGAACCTTTATTTGTTGGAAATAGAAGCATTTGTTCCGGATATTTTTCTTAGAGAAAGTGGAAATATTAACAAATATTGTAAGTTGATAAAAAAATTATTTAAAAAAATTTGAAATATATTAAACAAATTTTAATGAATTTTATAATTAAAAAAAAATTTTTTTTTCAAAAAAACGATAAATTTTTATATTTTAAAGTGAAATTTTTTTTAATAAATGACGAATTTTTTTTTAATTTTAATTGTATAAATATTTTTTCATAAAAAAATTTGTAATTTTCATAAAAAAAAATTTTTTTTTATGAAAAAATTATATATTTTTATTAAAAAAAATTATGAAAAAATATATAATTTATTTCTTTTTTTCTTTTATTTCAATAAATTTATTTTCGCAAAAAGATTCTTTAGATTTTTATCTAAATATGTCTTTGGAGGAATTAATGCAAATTGAAATTATTACAGCATCAAAAAATTTACAAAAAGCAACTGATGCGCCAGCAACAGTTTATGTTGTAACAGAAGAACAGATAAATGAACGTTGTTATTCTTGTTTGGGTGATTTATTAGAGGATATTCCACAAGTAGAAATACAGAGAAAAGTACATTCTGAAACTTTCGATATATTTACTTTTAATGGAATTACAGGAAACGAAAAATTTCTAATTTTGATGGATGGAATTAGAATTAATTCGGCAACAGGAACACCGCACACAATAGGAGAAAGTTACTCACTTACAAATGTGAAACAAGTTGAAATAATATTGGGTCCTGCGTCGTCTTTGTATGGAGCAGACGCTTTTACAGGAATTGTAAATATTATTACAAAAAAATCTTATGAAAATAAAGGTTTTCATTTGAACGCTTCTTATGGAATGTTCAATACCAGTAATACTTCATTAACTTTTGCTACAGGAGATGAAAATATTTCTTTTTCAATAACAGGAAAATATTATCATTCTGACGAAGCATTTTATCCAAAATATTATAAAAAAGAATATGATTGGTACATAAATCATTATAAACCTCATGGTGATATTATAATTTTTGGAGACACTGTTAATGTTCCGATTAAAGATTGGGAAATTCCTACAAATTCTTATTTTATTCATTCTAAATTAAATATTAAAAATTTTGAAATAGGATATTCGAGAAATTATGAATCACATTCTACCTCAAAATCTTCTAACCCAGAAACAGCTATACTTTCTGAAGATGTGATTTATAATACTCATGTAGAATCTATTTATGCTCTTTATGATTTTTATTCTGACAATGAAAAATTTAATTTAAAATCTATAATTTCTGCACAAGAATTTAAAATACATCCAGAATCAAAATTTCTTAATCAATACACAGCTATTAAAGATGGTTTTAAATATGAAAAAAATAATTATTTAAGAATTGAAGAACAGTTAAGTTATAATTTTTCTAAAGATATTTTTTTACTCGGAGGAATTTCTTACGAAAATATTAATGCACTTCCAAAAACGAGTGATTTACCTTTTCAATTCGATGAAAATCAAGCAACTAATTTGCAAAATATTTATTACCCAGGGACTAATATTTTAGATAAAGACAGTAATGATTTAACTATTTATCAAGATTTTTATTCTATAAATTATAAAAATTACGGATCATATTTACAATTACAAAGTAATTTTGAAAATTTGAAAATTACTTTAGGTGCTAGATATGATTACAATACAAGATATGGAAAAACTATAAATCCAAGAATTGGTTTTGTTAAACATTTTTCTGAAAGATTAACTGTAAAATTACTTTTTGGTAAGGCTTATCTTGCTCCTTCACCTCATAAATCGCATCAACATTATGGTGCTTTATCTGAAATAAAAGATAGTATTACAAATGAAATTATTGGTTTAAAAGCTACATTTTTACATCTACCAAATCCTAATTTAAAACCAGAAAAAAGAACTTCTTATGAAGCATCTTTTTTATATAAAATAAATAAAGAACTTGCTTTGTCTTCTAATTTATATTATGGAATAATAAAAAATTTAATAGAACCAGAAGGTTTTTTTGGTGAAACTTTTCATAATGTTCCAGTTGGTTATGTAGAAAGGGCTGTAAATAAAGGCGAAGCAGAAACTTACGGTGGAACTTTTAGAATAGATTATAGAAAAAATTTTTCAAAATTATTAATTAATTTCTTTTCTTCCTACACTTATTCTGACGGAGAAATATTATCTGATAATGAAAACGAACCTTTAAAATTTAATGCTAAAAATACTGTTAAAACTGGTCTTGGAATTAATTTTAAAAAGATAGTTCTTTTTACAAAATTATTATACAGAACAAAAAGTCATCATAGAAATTCTACCTATAAAAATCCAATTACAAATGATGAATTTATATATTTAAATTTATCTATAAAATATAATCTTTTAAAAAAAGATAATATAAATATTGCATTTTTTACGAAATTTACAAATTTATTAAATTCTAAAATTTATCATGTTGGAGATTCTGATTTTAATAAAATTCCGCAAGAACCTTTAAAAATTAGTTTTGGTTTTAATTTAGATTTTTAAATCTAAATTAAGATATAATTTTTAAAAACATACAATTTTGTTAGAAAAATTTTCTAACAAAATGTTCTATGATAAAATTTTTTAATTTTGAAAAAAAATATAATTTTCAAATAAAAATTTGAATTTATAAAAAATAATTTTTTATGAAATTTTTTTATTTATTTTTAATAATACTATTAATATCATTTAACAAAAAAAATGATGATGAAAAACCTTGTATAAAAATTACTAATAAAAAAGCAATTTCTTTTTATGAAAAAGCTATGGATAATTTAAAATTTTTCGAAAAAAATGCCTATAATTTATTTGAAAAAGCAATAGAAATCGAGCCAAAATATGCAAAAGCATATTATGAACTTGCAAACATAAACTATAAAAAAGCATTAAAATTTATTAATAATAAAAATAAAATAGATAAATATGAAATGTATTCTAATAATGCTTTTGTTTATTTTGGAAAAGTTGCTGAATATTGTCCTTCTTTATATAATTATTCGGCTTTTTTTTTTATAGGAAAACATCTTTATGAAAAAAGACAATTTGAAAAATCTGATATTAAACTGAGTTTTTTTATAGAAAATTTCGAAATTGAAAAAAGAGGAGTTGAAAATTATCGAAATGCAAATAAAATGCTTAATAATATTAAAGAATATAATTATCTAATAAATAATCCTGTTCCATTTAACCCAAGACTTTTATCTTTTTGTACTGACGAAGATGAATTTTTACCACTTATTACACCTGATGGAGAATATTTTTTTTATACACATAGGTATGAAAAAGAAATTATAAAAAAAAAAAAAAAACTAGTTATAACTATGGACAATAAACATATTTTTTTAACCGTTTGTGACTCTGAAAGAGACAAACATACATCTTATAAAAATTGTGATATTTATACTTCTGACCATATAAATGGTAAATGGTCTTCATTAAAAAAATTAAGTTCTAATATTAATTCTCCACACACATGGGAAGGACAAGCAAGTATTTCTGCAGACGGTAAAACTTTATATTTTGCTAGTGCAAGAGAAGGAGGTTTTGGAAAATTAGATATTTATTATTCTAAAAAAAATAAAAATGGTGAATGGTCTAAGGCAGTAAATCTCGGCGAAACAATCAATACAGAAGGAAATGATAAAACACCATTTATTCACAGTGATAATAAAACTCTTTATTTTTCTTCTGACGGTCGTTTTGGTTTGGGTTCTTTTGATATATTTTTTTCGAGGTTTGAAAATGGAAAATGGAATAAACCTAAGAATATTGGTTATCCGATAAATACCGAAAATGATGAAGTTGGTTTTGTGGTTAGTAGAGATGGTAAAAATATTTATTTTTCTTCTAATACATTATCGGAAAATCACGAAAAAGAAGACTGGGAAATATATTCTTCTGAATTACATGATAAAGTCAAACCACAAGAAGTTTTATTTATAAAAGGACAAATTTTTGATGACAATGGAAATGCGCTCACCGGAGCAAAAGTAGAATTATTAAATACAAAAAATAAAGAGAAAAGCTTTGCGATGGTAGATGAAGAAGGAAATTATGTTCTTGTGGTTGGAACAAATAGAGAAGGTAAATTTATTATGACAGTTCAAAAAAAAGATTATTTTTTTAATACAGAAGAATTTGATATGAATAATTTAGAAAAAGGGAAAGTTGTAAAATCAAATATAAAAATGAAAAAAATAAAAATTGGTGAAAGTATGAAATTAGAAAGTGTGCATTTTGAAACAAATTCTTATGAACTTGATGAAATTAGTATGGAATATTTAAAAAATTTATTATTATTTTTAAATGAAAATCCAAAATTAAATATAGAAATCAGCGGACATACAGATAATATTGGAATAGATGCAAATAATTTAATTCTTTCAAAACATAGAGCAAAAGCGGTTTTTTATTTTCTTATTGAAAATGCTATAGATAAAAATAGATTATCATATAAAGGTTTTGGTAAAAATAAACCAATAACAACAAATGATACTTCAATAGGAAGAGCATTAAACAGACGTACAGAATTTAAAATTACAAAAATGTAATTTTTATTAAAAAAATTTTAGCGTTTTTTTGAAAAAAAAAGTAACCGCTCATTATAGTATGGTAAAAAAAGTTTTTTCGCAAAAAATAAAAACCATAAAGCTTTGATTTTAAGGTTGTTACGTTTTTTGTAAAATGCAAAAAA
>NBLL01000142.1 GCA_002084355.1 Bacteroidetes bacterium 4572_128
TTTTTGAAATTAAAAAATATTAAAATTTTTACGAATTTGAAAAAAATTTTTTTAATTAAAATTCGTAAAAAATTGACGTTTTTCAATTTTTTTTTTTTTAATTTTAAAAAGCATTAAAATTTTGCCAGATTTTGAAAAAAAAAAATTACAAAAATCAAAATTATTCCCACTCTATTGTTGCTGGAGGTTTTGAACTTATGTCATAAACAACTCTATTTATACCTCTTACTTTATTAATAATTTTATTTGAAATTTTAGCAAGGAATTCATAAGGTAGATGAGAAAAATCGGCTGTCATTCCATCAGTAGATGAAACCGTACGCAAAACAATTGCTTTTTCATAAGTTCTTTCATCTCCCATAACTCCAACAGACTGTACAGGTAATAAAATAGTTGCCGCTTGCCATACTTTATCATAAAGATTATTTTCTTTTAAACCATTTATAAAAATATCGTCTGCTTCCTGAAGAATTTTTATTTTTTCTTTTGTTATATCTCCAAGAATTCTAATTGCTAATCCAGTACCAGGAAAAGGATGTCTTTGCAATAATTTGTTTTTTATTTTCAATATTTTACCAATTTTTCGCACTTCATCTTTAAACAATAATTTTAACGGCTCGACTATTTTTAATTTCATAAAATCAGGTAATCCTCCAACATTATGATGAGATTTTATTGTTGCTGATGGACCTTTTACAGAAATAGATTCTATAATATCTGGATAAATAGTTCCTTGTGCTAAAAATTTTATATTTTTCAATTTATTTGCTTCTTTATCAAATACTTTAATAAAAGTTTTTCCTATGATTTTTCTTTTTTTTTCTGGGTCTGTAACATTTTTTAAAGGATGTAAAAAATCATCTTCTGCTTTAATTCCAATTACATTTAAACCCATATTTTCATAAGAATTTAAAACTTCTTGGAACTCATTTTTTCTCAACATTCCATTATCTATAAATAAACAAGTCAAATTTTTTCCTATTGCTTTTTGTAATAAAATCCCTGCAACCGTTGAATCTACACCCCCAGAAAGTCCAAGTATAACTTTTTCGTTCTTAATTTTTTCTTTCAAATTTTTTACACTTTCATCAACAAATGATTTTGGTGTCCAGTTGTCAGAAATCTTACAAATATCAATTACAAAATTCTTCAAAAGTTTTTTTCCATCTGTAGTATGATAAACTTCTGGATGGAATTGTATTCCATAAATTTTTTCATTTTTTATTTGAAAAGAAGCTATTTTTACATTTTCTGTACTTGCAATAATTTCATAATTATTTGGGATTTTTGTTATTGTGTCTCCGTGTGACATCCAAACTTGCGAATTTTTTGAAACACCTTTAAAAAGAATATTTTTAGAATTTATAAATTTCAAATTTGCTCTTCCATATTCTCTTGTTTTTGAATTTAAAACTTCTCCGCCAAAATTATGAGCAATATATTGAGCACCGTAACAAATTCCTAAAATAGGTTTTTTATACATTATTTCGGATAAATTAAAATTTTTCAATTTATTATCTCGCACAGAAAAAGGACTTCCAGAAAGTATTATTCCTTTTATTTCATCATAATTTTCAAAAGAAAAATTATTATAAGGATGAATTTCACAATAAATATTCAATTCTCGTATTTTTCGAGCAATTAATTGAGTATATTGCGAACCAAAATCTAATATTAAAATTTTTTTCATTTTACAAAATTATAAAAATAATCGTAATTTCTATGAAAATTTTCATAGTATCTAAAAAAAAAATGTTCTTATAATTTTTTTCAAAAATTTTTTAAATCGTCGAATTTTTTATTTTTTTAAAATATTGCAATATTTTTTTAATTTTGTAAAAAATAAAAAATTATGTTAGTAATAACTGGAAGTGCCGGTTTTATCGGAAGTAATTTGATAGAGAAATTAAATCAAGAAAATTATAAAGATATAGTTCTTGTTGATGACTTTTCTAAGAAAGAAAAAAATAAAAACTGGTGTAAAAAAATTTTCTCGGAAAAGGTAGATAGGAAAAATTTCTTTTTATGGTTAGAAGAAAATCATAAATTTGTGCAATTTATTTTTCACATAGGAGCAAGAACAGATACTACAGAATTTAATAAAAAAATTTTTGATGAATTAAATTTGAATTATTCTAAAAAAATTTGGAACTTATGTGTAAAATATGGTTTGCCATTAATTTATGCTTCTTCAGCAGCAACTTATGGAATGGGAGAATTTGGTTATGATGATAATCATAAAATTTGTAAAAATTTAAAACCATTAAATCCTTATGGAGCATCAAAAAATGATTTTGATAAATGGGTTTTATCACAAAATAAAAAACCTTATTTCTGGGTTGGGTTAAAATTTTTTAACGTTTATGGACCGAATGAATATCACAAAGGACGTATGGCTTCAGTTATTTTGCATTCCTATATAGTAAAAGTTATTTACTTTTTTATGAAAAATCGCAAAAATTCGGGGATTTATAATCTAGGAACAGGAAATGCACGAACATTTTATGAACTTGCAAAATCTGTTTTTAATGCTTTAAATAAAAAAGAAAATATAAAATTTATTGATACTCCTTTGGATATTAGAGATAAATATCAATATTTTACAGAAGCAAAAATGGATAAATTAATTTCTATAAATTACAAAGAAAAATTTACATCTTTGGAAGATGGAATTAATGATTATGTGAAAAATTATTTGGATTTAAAAATATAAATTAAAAAAATGATTTTAGAAGATGAAATTATCCAGCTAAGAGCATTAGAACCAAAAGATATTGAAAAACTTTTTATATGGGAAAATAATACTGAAAACTGGAAAATTACAAATACTTTAAAACCTTTTTCAAAATATATTCTAAAAAAATATATAGAAAATTCTCATTTGGACATATATACAACTAAGCAATTACGTTTAATTATAAAATTAAAAGAAAAAAATAAATCCATAGGAACTATAGATTTATTTGATTTTGATTTTTTTCATCAAAGAGCAGGAGTTGGAATTTTGATAGCAGAAAAAACCGAACGAGGAAAAAATTATTCTTATTTAGCATTAGAAATTTTAAAAAATTATTGTTTTAATTTTTTAAAAATTCATCAATTGTACTGCAATATTTCGGAAAGTAATAAAATAAGTTTAAATTTATTTAAAAAATCTAATTTTAAAATTACTGGTAGGAAAAAAGACTGGATAAAAAGTTCAGATAATTCTTGGGAAGATGAATTTATTTTACAAATAATTTATGACAAGTAATTTTTTTAAATTTTAAATTATAAAAAAAAAAAATTTTTTCAAAATTTGTCCAAAATTTTACGATTTTTTTATTTTAAAATAAAAAATTTTTTTTTCAAAAAACGTCCAAAATTTTAATGTTTTTACAAAAAACATAAAACAAACATTGGAGATTTAAAAACAAACATTGGAGGTTAAAAAAAAAACCTCCAATGTTATGTTAAATTTTTTTTTTTTAATTCGTCCAAAATTTTAATGTTTTTACAAAAATCATAAAACAAAATGTTAAATTTTTTTTTTTTAATTCGTCCAAAATTTTAATGTTTTTACAAAAATCATAAAACAAACATTGGAGATTTAAAAACAAACATTGGAGGTTTAAAAAAAAACCTCCAATGTTAAATTTTTTTTTTTTTTTAATTCGTCCAAAATTTTAATGCTTTTACAAAAATCATAAAACAAACATTGGAGGTTTAAAAACAAACCTCCAATGTTAAATTTTTTTTTTTGTTTAAAAACAAACCTCCAATGTTAAATTTTTTTTTTTAATTCGTCCAAAATTTTATGATTTTTTAATTAGATTATTTAAAAAAAATCAAAAAAAAACTTTCATTATTTTATGAAAGTTTTTTTTATATAAAAAAAATTTTAATATTCCCACAAATCATGTTCTATTTGAAAGATTTTTTTCTTGATTTCTTCTCCTTCTATAATAGATTTTATACCTATTGTATATTGACTAATATCTCTATTATTAAATCTGTTAGCTTCTCTGGTTATATGAGAACTAAATAATCTTTTAAAGAAAATATCATCAAAAGTTCTTCTTTCAGCATCATTATGTGGATTAAAAACTTCGTGATTTGCAAAAATTCGTCTTGTTTCAGGAAAATAAACCCAGAACAATTGTTTTTTTTGTACATTATCTTGGTCAGTATCATCTTCTTTGTAATAATGTCTTATAGGACATAAACCAAGAATTCTAACATCCATTATAGAACGTTGTTTATCGAAAAACCATCCTTCTTTTACAAGATATTCTTTTACTTCATAAGTTTTTCTTTCTCCTTTTATAACAGTTTCTACCAGTTCTCCTGTTTCAAGATCTTCTATCATTGCAACTCTATCTACTGCTCCAAACTTCTCATTTATTTGCTCTTCTGTTATTGGCAATTTAAATTCATTGTAAGGGTCATCTGTTCCATAAGCAGTTAAACCTTCATTTTTTATCCCCCATAATAATAAATCAATTAAACTCATACGACTATCAAAACCTCCATCGGGTGCTGTTGGATAATATAATGGGTGATTTATTTTTTCTCTTAGATCAATTATTCTCCAAATTTTCTTAGCCCACATTACATCTGCCTCTCTAATATTTTGATAAGGAATAGGTCGCCTACTTGGAACATTTTCTTTCTCATAAGTACCATCCAATACCTGAGAATATCCAGATATAAAAAAGCTTAGAATAATTATTACTACAACAGTTAATTTTTTCATAATTTAAATTTTTTTGTAAAAAACGAAATTTTTTATAAATTTATTATAAAAAATTTTTTCAAAAAAAGAGTTTTCTTTTTTTGAAAACTCTAAAAACAATTATTTTTTAAAAAATTTTATTTTAACCTAAATATAATAGTAGCAAGATTACGAGTAGTTCCATCAGGACCTTTTGCAGTTATGTTTTCAAAATAAATTTTACCTTTTGCACTAGCTTGTTTAACAAGACCTCTAACTTGATCGTTAAATCTAAAACCTTTTACTTTTCTCTCTTGTACATAACCTTTGATAGTAGTAGAAACGTTATATCCAGTTACTGTAAATTTAGCGTCGAAATCAAAATTTTCCATATCAGCTTTTATTCCTCCTTGTGCAACAAGCACATTTCTTCCTATAGAACCACCTTTTTTATTTGCAATTTTTGCTACTGGATCGGGCATTCTTTTTACTCTAAACTCAGATTGTCCCATTAATTTTCTGGATCCATCAACATCAGCAAAAACTTTAATAATAGCTTTTGTTCCTTTTTTTACTACTACTTTATATCCTTTTTTCACTTTTGTCAAAGTTCCGTTACTTATAGTTGGTTTTAATTTTTCAGCAGGTACACCTGAAGCAGAAATTTCAACTGGATTATCAACACCTTTTCCAAAACATCACCAGCAGGAGCTTTAAATTTAATTACACCACCCCATTTTTTTTCTCCAACAGAAGTTCCTCCTGCTGAGTATTGTCCTTTACCATCTTTTATTTTAAGAGGTTTTCCTCCGACAAAAATTTCTGGTGAAACAGTAGTATCAGAAGCGGCAAGAAATACT
Organism: Bacteroidetes bacterium 4572_128; assembly: GCA_002084355.1. Taxonomy (GTDB): domain Bacteria; phylum Bacteroidota; class Bacteroidia; order Bacteroidales; family 4572-128; genus 4572-128. Next base: position 5,554 of record NBLL01000142.1, read on the forward strand.
TCAGCTTCATATTTTCCACCAACAAGCAAATAGCTTTTAGGAGCTTTTACAACAGCTTCTAATTTATTAAATTTAAAAGAAGCAGCATCTATTTGAGAATGAAAATAACTTACAGCACTAGATTCTGCATTTCTTATATCCGTTTGAATTTTTGTCATTATTGTAATTACAGCAATAAGTGGAATATGGTCAAAAACATGAGTTTCCCAATTAATAGTTGCTCCTTCTATTGGTGGAGGATCAGAAGTATTTAAACCACTTAGAATAGCATCCACCGCTCCTTTTCCACCTTTTGTTGTATCGCCTATTCTTTCTATAAGAAGTGCTCTATAAGCTTCTATTTTTTTTCTTAAAACAGTAGCTTCTCCCTTTAAAATTAAAATTTCACCGGGAACATTATTATCATCAATAGCTTGAATTTTACCAATTTTACCGTCAAAAATACCTTTTTCGTCAAGTTTAGTATAAGGCGTTTCTATGGTATCTTTTGTTATTCTAATAACAACTTTATCAGCTTTTAAAACAACTTTATTTTTTAATAATTCTATATAACTATATAAGCTATCTGCACTTACTTTTACAGAATCTGCTTTAAATTTCCATTTTCCTACTTTATCTTTATTTTCCTGATAAGCAGCTTCAAAAGCTCCATAAACAGTTGCATTTTTTTTTGAAAAATTCTCTGCTGTTTTATTCAATCCATCACTTAAAGTTTGGAAAGTAAGTAATATATCTTTAGATACATTCAATGCCAACAATGCTGTTAGCACTAAATACATCATACCAATCATTTTCTGCCTTGGTGTTTCTTTTCCGTGACCCATAATAAATTTTTTTTTTTAAATTTTTAATCTTTTATAAAAAATAAATAAAAAAAATTTTAAACTTTTACATTCATTGCATTTAACATATTACCGTAAACAGTATTTAATGCAGTAAGTTTTTTACCAAGTTTAGAAACTTCCTCTTTATATTTTTGAGAATTTCTTACTGTACTATGTAAATCAACAGCTAATGAATCTAAGTCCGAATAAATCGTTTGCGATTTTTTAATACGCTCATTTGTAGATTGTAATTGCAATTCATAAACAGCATTTAAAGCGGATAAATTTTTATTTAATTTATTTAATTCACCACCGTAAGATTTATTACTTCTTGATACTGCATCAAACTGATTATTCATAGATTTCGCAGTTTCTTGATAAATTTTCGCAAATTCGTTGCTTGATTGAGAAATTACATCAGCAGATTTAGCAAATTCACCCATAGAATTTGTAGCAGATTTTACTTTTTCTGTGTACTTATTTGTTGCAACAGCGGCACCAGAGATATTAGATAAGTTATCTGCTGTTTGAGTTAATTTTTGTAAACCATCTCCCATTTTTTTGAATAAATCAGGTTTTAATTCACCTTCTTTTAATAATTTATCAAATTTTTCTATTGCCGATTCTCCTGTATCGATATCGATATCTTTTTTTTTCGTAAGTTTTTTAGGCTTATCTTCTGGTTCCATTTCTCTTTCATCACCTAATCCTGCAAGTTCTGGATAAACCAAACTCCAATCATCATCAGCATGCATAGGCTCAAAAGCAGAAAATATAAAAATTATTGCTTCTACACTTAAACCAACAGTTAACATAAATCCTGCTCCTGGCCAGTGCATAATTTTAAAAAGTGCTCCGACTATCACAACTGCTGCACCAAGACCATATAACTTAGCCATAAAATTTTTCCAACCATCCGATTCTAATAATTCTGCAAATGTCATAATTTTAATTTTTTTAATTTTAATTTAAAATAAATTTTTGTAAATAAAAATTTTTATAATACAAAAAAATAAATTTAATAATTGCAAATATAATAAAAATATTTTTTTTTACAATAAAAAATAAATTTTTTTAATATTAAATTTTTTTTTCTAATAAAATCTTGAATTATCCCAATCATTTCTATCTCTTCCCATATAAGAACGTACACATCTAAAACCAATATAACATTTTGAAGTGTCTTGGTATTCGTAAGTCCTTGTACCTGTTTGTAAATAATAAGCAATATCTTTCCATGAACCCCCTCTAACAACTTTTCTTTTTAAAGCTGGTGGGTCATCAGGTATTGCATTATATTCATAATTTGGCGATAAATCATGTGTAAAGCTGTATGCCGATTCGTCAAAAGCATTAGAAGTCCATTCAGCAACATTTCCTGCCATATCATATAAACCAAATTCATTTGGGTCATAAGTTGTTACTTGTAGAGTTCTGATTCCACCATCATCAACATAATTCCCTCTCAAAGGTTTAAAGTTTGCAATAAAACAACCAGAGTAATTACGTGTGTATGGACCTCCCCAAGGATACATGGATAATGCTAAACCTCCTCTTGCTGCATATTCCCATTCTGATTCTGT
>NBLL01000143.1 GCA_002084355.1 Bacteroidetes bacterium 4572_128
ACCAGAAACATTTTCCTGAGAATAAGAGAATAAAAAAGTAATATAAAAAATAAAAAATAAAAAATAAAATTTCATACTTTAAATTAATTTATAAAAACAAATTATAATTTCTATTGTTCCCAAAAATCAGAATATTCTTTACGGAGTTGATTTTCGCTTATTTTTTCTCCTTCTAATATAGCTTTTAAACCTATCGTATAACTGTTAATATTTCTATTATTATAGGTATTTCCTATTCTAACGATAAAACTAGCAAATAATCTTTTTTGCAAAATATCATCAAAAGTTCTATGTTCAGAGCTATTATTAGGATTAAAAACTTGATGATTTGAAAAAATACGTCTTGCTTCAGGAAAATAAACCCAACCAATTAATTTTTTCATTTGATTTTCCTGGTCAATATCATCTTCTCTGTAATAACATCTTACTGGACATAAACCAAGAATTCTAACTTCTTGAACAGAACGTTTTCTATCTCTAAACCAGCCTTCCAAAACAAGAAACTCTTTTACTTCACTAGTTTTAATATCTTTTGTCACTGGCTTATATTCGATTTCATTTGTAAGGAGGTTTTCTATAGGCAAAGTATCAATTCCTCCGCCAAGTCGTATAATAAGCTCTTCATGTGTCATAGGTATTTTAAATTCATTATATGGGTCATCTGGAGAATAAATGCTTAAACCCTCATTTTTTACACCATAAATTATTAAATCTATCAAACTCATACGGTCATCAAAACCTCCCTGAGGTTCAGTTGGATAATATAAAGGATGATTAATTCTTTGCCTTAGATCAATTATCCTCCATATTTTTTTAGACCACATCATATCACCTTCTCTAATATGTTGATAAGGAGTAACACCTCGCATAGGAAAATTTTCTTTTACATAAATTCCACCATGTACCTGAGAATAAACATCAGAAAAAAGAAAAATTATAATAAAAAAATTTAATATTCTTTTCATTTTTTTTAATTTTAATTTATTTTTATAAAACAAAAATATTTTTTTTTATTGTAATAAAAAATATTATTTTTTTATATATTGCAAAATAAATAATTTAAAAAAATTATATAAAAAATATTTCTTTCGAGGATTTTCATAAAAATTTAGAAAAATTAAATCTCGAATTTAGGGAAGAAAATTATGAAAAAATTTTTAAAACTTTTATAGAAGATTATTTAGGAATTGCCTTATCTAATAAATTTGACGATTTTTTATTTAAAGAATATTTTGCAAATGCTGTAAAATCATCTATTAAATCTAATGAAAATTTAAATACTATTTTTATTACTTAATTTATATATTTATGCATCTTTGAATAATAATAATTGTATTCAAGAAATTTAATATTAGAGATTTTAGAATCAAAAAATTTTTAAAAATAAAAAAAATTTTTTTGAAAAAACGGCAAAATTTTAATGTTTTTATTTTTAAAATAAAAAAAATATTATATTTCACAAAAAGGCTATAAGAATCAAAAATATATATATAAAAGCATTATATTTATATCAAATCAAAAAATCGGCATTTTTTTGAAAAATTTTTAAATTATAAAATTCATTAAAATTTCAGATAATTTTTGAAAATTTTTTTTTAATTTGAAAAAACATTGAAATTTTGACGATTTTTGAAAAAATAATTATTTTATGTATTTTTTTTTATGCTGGTTTAAAACTTGTAAAATAGGTAAAAAAACTGATTTATTTTCTATTAGAGATTTTTTTGAAGCAGAAATTTGTATTTTATAAAAAACGCCTTCTTTTATAAATGCTTTTTCATAATTTTTAATTTGGTTAATTTCTTTTAATTTTTCAAAAATATTTTCTTTATTGTCTCCTCCTATCATATATTTGAATGGAAAAAATTTTTCTTCGTCAATTTTGTAAACTTGAACATTTATTCCTAAATCGTCTAAATTTTTAAACTTTGAAATTAAACGATTAGATGCCATAATTTGAATTTTATAAATAGTATCTTTTTTTATAAAAGAGTTTTCAAAATTTTTAATCTTTTTTATCTCTTCCAGAAGAGATTCTACTCTTTTCAAGGAATAATCTTCTCCGACTGTATATTTATATTTAAAATCTTTTTTTGGGTCAATTTCTTCTTTTATTAAAAGGTAAGTGTCCTCTTGAATTAAAATTCTATTTTTTTTCCCAAATAAATTTTCATATTTTTTCAAAGCAAAATTATAATTCATTAATCTACTAACTCTCAAATATTCTTTTAAATTTCCTTTATTTCCATTTATCATTAAATTTTTATTAATTTTATTAAATTTTTTTTCTAAAATATTCATGTGTTTTTTTTTATTTAATTTTCCCCTATAATTTTTAATTTTTTTCCAATATTTTTTAAAATTTTTTTTCCCCGTGTACATTTTAATTGCTTTTTTTAGAGATGCATGATTTCTTTCTCCTTCCCTATAATATTTTAAATATCTTCCTACTGCGTCAATATTTAATAAAATATTAAATCTATCGTCATATTTTAATAATTTTTGTAAATTATTTTTATTATTCCTAATTATCAAAAGCTTCTGCTGTAATTCCTTGCATGTGACAAATTCCAAGTCCACCGTCATTTTGTCCATTTGGTAAAACTTTTACGCCGCCAGTTTCTTGCATTATCATTGCCATAATTAAATTTTTGGGAAGCCTATAATGCTCTTCCACCAAATCTGTAATATTTTTAAAACGTAAACTTCTAAGCATTTTTCCATAAAAACCTTTTGCTCCAAACTCATCTACTTCACCTATCATTTTTAAATTTTGAAATACTGGCTCTTCATAAATTTTTTTATAAGTATAATCAAATTTTGGAATTTCTTTTAAAAATGGTTCTAAATTTTGTGAGAATGAAAAAAATATATTTTGTGAGAAACAAAATATTAATAAATATTTAAAAAAAAAATTGAAAAATATTTTCATAAAAAAAATTTTTTCAAAAAAAAAAAGCATAAAAATTTTCGTTAAAAAGAATAAAAAATCATAATTTTTTTTTCTAAATTTGTCCAAAATTTTATAATTAAAAAAAATTTTTTTTCAAAAAACGCCAAAATTTTAATGAATTTTAAAAATTTAAAAAATTTTTTTTCAAAAAAATGGCAAAATTTTAATGTTTTTTAAAAATTTAAAAAAATTTAAAAAAAATTTTTTTTCAAAAAAATGGCAAAATTTTAATGTTTTTTAAAAATTTAAAAAAATTTATAATTAAAAAATTTTTTTTTCAAAAAATAGACAAATTTTTACGGTTTTTTATAATTCAAAATTCAAAAATTTTAATAATTTTATTTTGAAAAAAACACCAATTTTTTTATTCAAATAAAAAATTGTTTTTTTGTTTTTTTATAAAATATTAATTATAAATGCCAGAAAAACAAAAAACAATAAAAAAATCAATTAGTCTTAAAGGATACGGTCTTCATACAGGCGTAGATGTAGAATTAAAATTCAAACCAGCATCTGTAAATTACGGCTACCGTTTTCAACGTATTGACTTAGAAAAAAAACCAATAATAAGAGCAATAGTTGAAAATGTTATTGATACTTCGAGAAGTACAATTATAGAAGAAAACGGAGGAAAAGTTGCAACAGTAGAACATATTTTATCAGCTTTGAAAGGTCTTGGAATAGATAATGTTTTAATGGAAATTAACGCCGAAGAAACGCCGATTTTAGATGGAAGTGCTAAATTAATTGTATGTGCTTTATTAGAAGCAGGAATAGAAGAGCAAAATCTTGATAAAAAATATTTTAAAATTAAAGAAAAAATTATTTATCAAGACGAAGAAAGTGGAGCAGAATTAATAATTTTTCCTGATGATGATTTTCAAATCAACACTATGATAGATTATAGCTCAAGCTCTTTGAATAACCAATTCGCAGAATTGAAAAATTTAAAAGATTATTCTAAAGAAATTGCTCCTTGCAGAACTTTTGTTTTTCTTAAAGAATTGGAATTCCTTTTAAATAATAATTTAATAAAAGGAGGAAGTTTAGATAATGCAATAGTTATTATTGATAAAAAAGTTTCGCAAAAAGAATTAGATAGAATGGCGGAAGTTTTTAATAAACCAAAAGTAAAAGTAAAATCTTCCGGAATATTGAATAATTTGGAATTGCATTTTAATAACGAACCAGCAAGACATAAATTATTAGATTTAATTGGAGATTTAGCTCTTGTTGGACAGGATTTTAAAGGTAGGATATTTGCAAAAAAACCCGGACATAAAGTAAATGTTTGTTTTGCAAAAAAAATTAAAAATATTATTAGGAAAGAAAGAATAAAAAAATCTCCTGCTCCTAATGTTGATATTTATGCAAAACCGTTAATGCAAATTAATGAGATTCAAAAATTCTTACCACATAGACCACCGTTTTTATTTGTTGATAAAGTTTTGAAAATGACAGATAAAAAAATTATTGCTTTGAAAAATGTTACTATGAACGAGAGTTTTTTTGTTGGACATTTTCCCGGTGAACCAGTAATGCCCGGAGTTTTAACAATAGAAGCAATGGCACAAGCAGGAGGAATACTTGTTTTGAATACTGTTCCAGACCCAGAAAATTATTTAACTCTTTTTATGAAAGTTGATAAAGTAAAATTTAGAAAACAAGTTGTACCAGGCGATACTCTTATTTTTGAATTAAATTTAACGTCTCCAATAAGACGTGGCATTGTAAACATGTCTGCAAAAGCATTTGTTGGCGATGATATAGTTACTGAAGGAGATTTAATGGCACAAATAGTAAAAATAAAATAAATATGAATCAACCATTAGCTTATGTTCACCCAGAAGCAAAAATTGCAAATAATGTTGTGATAGAACCATTTGTTTCCATTTCAAAAGATGTAATTATTGGAGAAGGAACTTGGATTTCTTCTAATGTTGTAATTATGGAAGGAGCGAGAATAGGTAAAAATTGCAAGATTTTTCCCGGTGCAGTTATTTCTGCCATTCCACAAGACTTGAAATTTAAAGGTGAAAAAACAACCACAGAAATAGGCGATAATACTACAATTAGAGAATTTGTTACTATAAATAGAGGAACAAAATCTAAAGGTAAAACTGTAATTGGAAATAATTGTCTAATTATGGCTTATGTTCACGTTGCTCACGATTGTATAATTGGTAATAATTGCATACTTGTTAATAGCGTAACCCTTGCTGGTGAAGTGATAATTGACGATTGGGCAATTATTTCTGGATTATCGGCAATACATCAATTTGTTCATATAGGTTCGCATGTGATGATTTCCGGAGGTTCGCTTGTTAGAAAAGATGTACCGCCTTTTGTAAAAGCTGCCAGAGAACCATTAGCTTTTGTTGGAATTAATTCCATAGGTCTGAGAAGACGAGGTTTTTCTAATGAAAAAATTAATGAAATTCAAGAGATTTATAGATTAATTTATTTGAAAGGTTACAATAATGCAAAAGCATTAGAAATTATAGAAGCCGAAATGAATCCATCTAAAGAAAGAGATGAAATAATTATTTTTATAAAAAAATCTGAAAGAGGAATAATGAAAGGTTATGCAAAAAAAGAAGCGTAAAATAATTAACAATGAACAATTTAAAATTCGATTTTAGTTCCTGCAAGCAAAAAACTTGTATTCTTAGAAATACTTGTAACATTTTTACCTCCATTTAATTCTATTAGAGATTTCAATTTACTTCGAGAATGATTTTCGAAAGTTCCGGAAATAATTATTTTCTTCCCAGATAATTTTCCTTCTTTATTTACCATTTCTTCTTTTATTTTAAAGTTTAAACCGTAATTTTTTAAATTGTTAATAACTAACAAATTTTGCTCGTCATTAAAAAAATTTATTAGACTTATGGCAATTCTTTCACCAATATCTTCTATTGAAATTAATTCTTCAAGGCTTGCCTTTTGTAAATTTTCAATATTTTTAAAATTATAAACTAATTTTTTCGAAACAGTTTCACCAACATAAGGAATTCCAATGGCATAAAGCACTTTTTCAAAAATTACTTTTTTTGATTTTTCTATACTTTTAATTAAATTACTTGCAGATTTTTCGGCAAAACGCTCTAAACCAATTAAATCATTTTCTTTTAAAATATAAAAATCAGAGATATTTTTTATTAAATTATTTTTCAATAAAAGATTTATAGTTGATTTTCCTATCCTAATATTCATAGCTTTTCGCAAAACAAAATGCTCTATTTTTGCCTTTATTTGCGGTGTACAAGAATATTTATTTGGACAATAATGTTTTGCTTCGCCATCTTTTCTTATAAGTGGTGTTTTACATTCCGGACAATTTTCTATGTAATTTGCATCTTTAATTTTATCAAGATTTTTTTGTCTATATTCAATATTTGCATTATGTAAAGAAGCACGTTTTACTATGGTTCCCGCAAGTAAAACAGATTTTAAATTTGCAACAGGCGTAATTGCACCAGTTCTGCCAACTTGATAATCGATAGATAATAAAATTGTGGAAATTCTTTCTGCCTTAAATTTATAAGAAATTGCCCAGCGTGGAACTTTTGAAGTGAAACCAAGATTTTCTTGCTGTTCAATGGAATTTAATTTTATAACTATTCCGTCAATATCAAAATTTAGATTTTCTCTTTCCTTATCCCAGTATTCAATAAAATTAAAAACTTCGTTTATATTTTTTGCAATTTTAGTATTTTTTGAAGTTTTAAAATTCCATTTCTTTGCCATTTGTATATTTTCAAAATGAAATTTTGACGGCAAATTTTCGCCACGGACATCATACAAAAAACAATTTAATCGTCTTAGAGAAAGTTTATAAGAATTTCTCATTTTTAAACTTCCCGAAGCAGCATTTCTTGGATTTGCAAAAACAGATTTATTTATTTCGGCACGTTCTTTATTTAATTTATGAAAAACTTTATGCGTCATCATAATTTCGCCCCTTATTTCAAATTTTTCAGGAAAATCATTTCCATCTAAAACCATAGGAATGGTTTTTATCGTTCTGACATTTTCGGTAACATTTTTCTTCGTGTAATAATTTTTTAATCCTATTATCAAAATCAATTAACTCTTCTTTAGAATAAGTATTTCCAAGCGAAAACATTTTATTATTGTGTTTTATTTGCTTAAAATCTTTATTTATATCACTTCCAATTCTCATGCTTGGAGAATTTTCGTCATAAAAATCGGTATGTTTTTTTTCCAATTCTATGAGTTCTTTCATTAAATTATCAAACTCAAAATCAGAAATTTCTGATTTATTATTTACATAATAATCGAAATTCGCTTTATGTAATTTTTTTCTTAGATTTTCTATGTATTTTTTCATAAATAAAATTTTTTACAAATATATAAAAAATTTTATTTTTCATAAATTGCGTTTTTTTTTATATATTTATAAACTTTATGCGGAAGAAAATAATAAACATTTTTTCCATTTTTTATTGCTTTTCTGATAAAAGTAGAAGAAATTTCCATCAAAGGAGATTTTATAATTTTTATTTTTTCTGAAAATTCAAGATTTTCTATGGGGAAATTTGGACGAGGATAAACATATAAATTATGATCTTTTAAAATCTCTTTATAATTTTTCCATTTATGAAAATTTTGCAAATTGTCGCTTCCCATCAAAATGGAAAATTCAAAATTTGGATATTTTTCTTTTAAAGTCCGAGTGGTATTTATTGTATAAGATGGTTGCGGCATTTTAAATTCAATGTCAGAAAGCTTAAAAATTCCAAAATTATCATCTATGGCGAGATTTAATAATTCGTACCTATGATGATAATTTAATAAATTTTCTTTTTTCTTAAAAGGATTTTGCGGACTCGGAATAAACCAAATTTGTTTTAAATCTGAATATTCAACAATATAATTTGCAATAGCCATGTGTCCAATGTGAACTGGATTAAAAGAACCAAAATAAAGACCAATTTTCATAAAATTTAAATTTTTTTATTATTTTTTTAATGCCAATTTTTTTTAATTAAAAAAAAATTTTTTTTCAAAAAACGCCATTTTTTTAATATTTTTTATAATTAAAAAAAAATTTTTTTTCAAAAAACGCCAATTTTTTAACATTTTTTATAATTAAAAAATTTTTTTCCAAAAAAACCAATTATTTTATGTTTTTATTTTTAATAAATTTCAATAGATTTTTTGATAATTTCGTCTAATTCTTTTTTACTTGCTGATTTACCATAAATAAAAGTAGAACAAAGAAAAATAAATTCCTCTTTATTTAAAGAAAATAAATTTTTCGCAATGAGAACTTCCAAAGAAGCACGCTCAAAAATCTCATCTATTGCTTTTTTATCAAAATTTAATGTATTCTTTAAACATTCAAAATCGGAACTTTTACTCTTGGAATACAATAAATGAAATGATTTTTCTATGATAGACTTTTTTATTAAAGCATCACAATTTGGAATAGGTAATTCATAAATATAATTCTAATGTAATAATTCAAAGTTAATGAATTAAATAAAGACATTAAAAATAATAAATCCTCTTCTTTTACCTTTTTTTGTAAAATCTTATTTTCATTTTTTTCATAAGAAAAATTTACCAAATGAACAACTGAATTTCCACAAAAAACATTTTTGGGGATTATACAAGAAATTAAACTTCTTTCATTTGTAGAACCAGCAATT
>NBLL01000144.1 GCA_002084355.1 Bacteroidetes bacterium 4572_128
TTGAAAAATCAAATTTATTATTATTTATTATAATAAAATAAACTCCATTTCTTAAATTTTTATTTTCAAAAGTAAAATTATGTTTTCCTTTTTGTAAAATACCGTTATTAATATTTTTTATTTTTTTTCCAAAAACATCGTATAAAGTTATTTTTGTAAATTCAGAATTTTCCAATTCAAAATTAATATTTAATTTTTTTTCGAAATAATAAATATTTGCAAATTTTTCTTTATTTAAAGATAAATTATTAGAACTATTTTCTATTTCGGCACTCCAATAACCGTCCGGAGCAGTAATTGGTCTATTTTGTGTTTTCCCAGAATTTGCAATTGCTTCTATATAATAATGTAAAGTGTCAACAGATTTAGTTGTAATTGCAAGTGTTCCGTTCCAAATATTATTTTCTTCGTCTTCCAAATACATATCAATAACATTAGAAAATTCTTCTTCTAATGAAGTTTTGAAATGTACTTTTGCTTGTGCAATTCCAGTTCTGTGAATAATTTTTGCTTTAAATTCAACGGTTTCAGAAAAATTTACATTGTTTAATTCTTGATGTGAAATTAATAATGGGTCTTTTGTGGCTAATTCGTGTGTGATACAATGTATTGCTCCGCTGGCTTTTATTGGTTCACGACAATTTATTCCGACAATATTATATCCTTTCATTTCATTTCTATAAATATTTAAAGCTTCTTCGTCGGTTTCGCAATCGTAAATTGGAACAAGAACAGTTTTATTAATTATTAAAGAATTTGTGTAAGTCCAATACCAACCGTAATTATCTGGATAAGCTCCGTAATTATCTGGCGGCATAGGAATGCGAACAATTTTATAAGATGTACCAAAAACAGAATTAAAATTTTCTAAAATATAAGATAAATTTTCTTCTATTTGTGGTCCGTCAGCAACTCCTTGTGGATATTCTCCAACAAGTAAAGTCTCTTCGTCTATAAGTTTCATGTGCATATCTATGTGATGAATTAGGTCATAAGGAAGATTTTCTAATTTTATGTATCTTTCTATCCCCATAAATTTTTTCATTATTGTATCTATATCACTTTCTGTCAAATTTTGTCCGTAAGAGCCGTTTGAATTTTCGTCTAAAACTAATTTCGAAGAAAAAGCCGTTCCAAATCCATCAGTAAAAAAATTTCCACCAGTACTTACCATACGGTAAGGATAGACAGTATTTTGATATAATGGAATATCAGAAATATTAGCCATAACTTCCGGAATAATATCATCATTTGGTCTTGGACGATTATAAATCCAATCAACATAAAATAAAGAATCTGTTTCATTAGAATAAATATTATTCGGTCCAAAATCTCTTATCCAAACGCTATTTGATGCTTCCTGAACGTAAATAACATTTTCTAAATCAACATTTTCAATAATTAAATGATTTTTTACATAATTTGAATCCGCACAAACTATATAAACATTTAACTCTTCCACAGCATTTCTAACAATTTCTGTGAGTTCTTCTTCGTAGTTTTTCCAAGAAATAACAATAGCATCCATTTCCTCCCATTCTGCAACAGCACGAACAGGAGAACTCGGAGGAATTACAAAACCATTAAAATTTGTACGAGATAAATAAAATGGCATTTCTGCTCTTTCTGCATAGCTTAAAAAATTTGGCAAATGCTGAGAAAGAATATTTTCAAAGGAAAAAATGAAAATATTCAAAAAAATTATTATTTTAAATAAGTTGTTCATTTTGAAAAAATTTTTTTCAAAATATATATATTTTTAATAAAAAAAATAAAAAATTGAAAACATTAAAAAAACGTCATTTTTGGAAAAAAATTTTCAATTAAAACATTAAAAAAACGTCATTTTTGGAAAAAAATTTTTTCAATTAAAACATTAAAAAAACGTCATTTTTGGGAAAATTTTTTTTTAATTTAAAATATTAAAAAAAACGTCATTTTTGGGAAAAATTTTTTTAAATTTAAAATATTAAAAAAAACGTCATTTTTGGCGAAAAATTTTTTTAAATTTAAAATATTAAAAAAAAATGCTATTTTTGCCAAAAAATTTTTTTTGAAAAATTAAAATTTATAAAATTTTTTTTTTCTTTTTACGTTAATTTAAAAAAATTATTTTATGAAAGAAAAAGTTATTTATTTATTTAGTTTTTTTTTAATTATTTCTTTATTTTTCTCTTTCACATTTTCTTGTGATAGCGACACAAAAAACAAAATATTGTTACCCGGAATAACTGGAAAAATCGGTGAATTGGTTATTGTGATAAAAAAAGATAATTGGAAATCTAAAGCTGGAAACAAAATCAGAGATATTTTTGCAAAAAAATATGAATACTTAGCACAAAATGAACCTTTATTTGATTTAATAAATATTCCTCATAATGCTTTTTCGAGAATATTTAAAACACATAGAAATATTATTATCACGCAAATTTCTTCTTCAATAAAGAAAAGTTCTATTTCTATAAAAAAAGATGTTTTTGCTACACCTCAGGTTTTTATCAGTGTAACAGCAAAAGATGAAAAAGACTTTTTAGATATACTTGAAAAAAGTAAAACTAAAATTGTAAATTATTTATTGCAGGAAGAAAATAATAGAATTTCTAAAACTTATAAGAAATTAGAAAATAAAAATATAAATTCTTTTCTGGAAAAGAAACATAATATTTCTATGGTAATTCCAAAATCTTATACTTTAGATATGGATTCATCGGGTTTTTCTTGGACAGCTCTAAATTCTTATATGACAATTGAAAAAAAATTCTTTCCCATTTTTTTTCAAAAATTTAGAAAAAAAGAAAGATTTTTTACACGAATTCGTGGACTTTGGAAAACTAATGGAAAAGATAAAATGGGTGGGCCATTTGTTAGTTTGACAACACTCGACAAAAAAAGAAATAAAATTATTACAATAGAAGCTTATGTTTATAAACCGAATAAAAGTAAAAGAGACCTTCTAAGACAATTAGAAGCTATTTTGGGAACTTGCAAAGTTTTAGAATAAAAATTTTTTTATCAAAATAAATTTTATATTTGGAATTTAATTTTAATTTAATTTATGAATTGGTTTACAAGATTAACTCAGGGAATTACAACAGATACAAAAGATAAAAAAAATATTAAAGAAGGTCTTTGGTATAAATGCAAAAAATGTAAAAAATTAGTTTCAACAGAAGAACATGAAAAAAATTTGGGAGTTTGTGAATGTGGTTTTCACGAACGAATTAGTTCAAAAAAGTATTTTGAAATAATTTTTGACAAAAATAAATATACAGAAATAAATGAAAATTTGATATCTGTAGATATTTTGGAATTTAAAGATTCCAAACGTTATACGAAACGACTTAAAGCTGGAAAGAAAAAAACTGGTTTAAATGATGCGATTACAACTTGCTATGGGAAAATTGATAAAATGGATTTAATGATTGCGTCCATGAATTTCGAATTTATTGGAGGTTCTATGGGTTCTGTTGTTGGCGAGAAAATATCCAGAGCAATAGATTTTTCTATAAAAAACAATATGGCATTTATGATAATTTCTAAATCGGGAGGAGCAAGAATGATGGAAGCAGGATTTTCTTTAATGCAAATGGCAAAAACTTCTGCAAAATTAACTTTGCTTGCTAGAAAAAAATTACCATATATATCTTTTCTTACTGACCCAACAACAGGTGGAGTTACTGCATCTTATGCTATGCTTGGAGATTTAAATATTGCTGAACCAGAAGCATTAATAGGTTTTGCTGGTCCGAGAGTTATAAAAGAAACAATAGGAAAAGATTTACCAATTGGATTTCAACGTTCAGAATTTCTTTTAGAAAAAGGCTTCTTAGATTTTATAGTGGAAAGAAAACTTCTTAAAAAGAAAATCGCTATGTCTTTGAAATTATTTGCATCATAATTATAAATAATTAAAAAAAATTTGGTTATTAGAATTTTATATAAAAATTGCCAAATTTTTTAATTAAAAAAAAAATTTTTCCAAAATTGCCAAATTTTTTTGCAAAAATTTAATAAAAAAATTATGTCTTTTTCAAAAGAAAAAATAATTTATGAAGCTCTAACTTTTGATGATGTTTTGCTTCTTCCATCATATTCTGAAGTTATGCCAAGAGATGTTAATATTTCTACAAAATTTTCAAGAAATATTACTTTAAATACTCCAATAATTAGCGCTGCTATGGATACTGTAACCGAATCTACTATGGCTATAAATATGGCAAGAGAAGGAGGAATAGGAGTTATTCATAAAAATATGAGTATTGCAAAGCAAGCAAAAGAGGTTAAAAAAGTAAAAAGAGCGGAAAATGGAATGATAATAGATCCTATTATAATAAAAAAAGAAGATAATGTTGCTGACGCTTTGAATTTAATGAAAGAATTTAAAATAGGTGGAATTCCTGTTGTAGATGAAAAGAACGTTCTTATTGGAATAGTTACAAATAGAGATTTACGTTTTGAATTAAATTTGAAACGCTCTATAGATGAAGTCATGACAAAAAATAATATTATAACAACTTCGCAAAATATAAATTTAGATAAAGCATCAGAAATTTTACAAGAATATAAAATTGAAAAATTACCTGTTGTAGATAAAGAAAATAAATTGATAGGATTAATAACCTATAAAGATATTACAAAAGCAAAAGACAGACCAAATGCTTGTAAAGATAGCAAAGGAAGACTTCGAGTTGCCGCTGCTGTTGGAGTCACGAAAGATACTTTTGAGCGTATAAATGCTTTGATAAAATCCGGAGTAGATGCTATTGTTTTAGACACTGCACATGGGCATTCAAAAGGTGTTATTGATATTTTGAGAGAAGCAAAAAATAATCCAAATTATAATAAAGTAGATTTTGTTGTTGGAAATATAGCAACAGAAAAAGCAGCAAAAGATTTAGTAAATGCGGGAGCTGATGCTGTAAAAGTAGGTATTGGACCAGGTTCTATTTGTACCACAAGAATAATTGCAGGTGTTGGAGTACCTCAACTTTCGGCTATTTATAGAATTTCAAAAGCTTTAAAAAATACTTCGGTTCCAGTTATTGCTGACGGTGGAATACGTTATTCCGGAGATATTGTAAAAGCAATTGCTGCAGGAGCAGATTCTATTATGGCTGGGTCTCTTTTTGCTGGAGTAGAAGAGTCGCCAGGCTCAACAATAATTTATCAAGGAAGAAAATTCAAATCTTATCGTGGAATGGGTTCAATAGAAGCTATGCAAAAAGGTTCTAAAGATAGATATTTTCAAGATGTAGAAGATGACATTTCAAAACTTGTTCCGGAAGGAATAGTTGCAAGAGTTCCTTTTAAAGGAAATTTAAACGAAGTAATTTATCAATTAGTTGGAGGACTTAGAGCTGGAATGGGATACTGTGGGACAAAAAATATTAAAGTCATACACACAATGTAACTATAACAAGAGAAGCACCTAATTATATGTTATAAAAAAAAATTTTAATTTAAAAAATCATTAAAAAAATGCCGTTTTTTTGAAAAAAAATTTTTTTTTAATAAATTAAAATCATTAAAAAAATGCCGTTTTTTTGAAAAAAAATTTTTTTTAATAA
>NBLL01000145.1 GCA_002084355.1 Bacteroidetes bacterium 4572_128
TTTTCTTAATTCTAAACCAAAAGATTTTGATAACCATTTATCCGGAGTTATAAAAGATAAAAATCCATTTTCTGATAATAAATTAAAAGCTAATTCGAAAAATCCTATATAAATATCCCAATTTCCTTTTGTTAATTTATAATTCTTTTTAATATGTTCTCTGATAATTTTATTTTTTTTCACCATAGATTCGGAATCAATATATGGCGGATTTCCCATTACAATATCAAAACCTTCGAAATTTCCATTTTCATCGCAAAGCTGAGGAAATTCTTTATCCCATTCAAATATTTCATTTTCTTCTTGGAAAGATTCTTTTTCTAATTCCTCAATTTTCGCTTCCATTTTTTTCAAAAAATCTTCGCTTTCTTTCAGAAAAATATCTTCATCACTTCCAAATAAATCAAATTGTTTCATTTTCTATAATTTTAATTTCTTTTTTTGTTAAATTATATGATTTATAAATCATATAATTTAATTTGTTTTCTAAATGATCCGTATTTTCTTTATTTTCTTTTAAATCTATTATTTCATTAACCAAATTAATAATTTTAATTTGATTTGAAATATTAATCACTGGTATTGGGATAGATCTTAATCCTTTTACCCCAATGTGTGGAGTCGCTTTTTTTCCTTTTCTTAATATCTCATATTTTACAACATAATATCTTAATAATTTTGAATTTAAAAAAGCTAAAACTACTTTTAATTTAATATCTTTGTTTTTTTTTGTAGCAACCATAATTCCATAAGCAGAATAACATAACTCATTTGAATATACTGCCATTAATTCTTGACTTGATTCTGGAATAAATAATTTTTTATTTTTAAATCTTTTATGTTGTCCTAAAGCTAAAGTTTTTCCCTTCTTTCTTAATTTATTTTCTATCTTTTTGTCAAATACCATATAACCATCTTCTTTTTCCCAATTATATATATATGGTTTTATACATTTTGTTCCAGAAATATATTTTTTATATTTTTTATTTATTTTTTTTTCGCTTAAAAAATCTGCAAAACATCCACCAATATTTACTCCTCTATTTATTAAAACAAAATCATCTAACTTTGTTTCTACAGAATTAATTTTTTCTAAAATATTTGGATTAAAAATAGCCTTGAATATATTATTACGATTATTTTTAAATAGTTCTATATTAAAAATATTTTTTGTTTTAAAATCATTATTTATGATTTTAAAATCATAATTTTTATCATTTTTTTTATTTTGAAAACCTAAAATACAACAATCAACAATAATACTAAAAGGCTGTAAATCAGTTATAAAATAATTTAATTTGGTTTGTTCTAATACATATAAAATTAACATGAGCATCTTTTTTTGATATTTGTTTTCCAAGTTCAATAAACAAATTCATAGCATTAATTCTCTCATTAATTTTTTTCAAATTTTTATAATTTTTAAAAAAATATTGTCTTTCTGTTTCATTAATTCTATCTCCAGTGTTACCATAATAACTTATATATGGCGGATTTCCCATTACAATATCAAAACCTTCGAAATTTCCATTTTCATCTAATACTTCAGGAAATTCGAATCTCCATTCCATAGTATTTTTGAATAAATTTTTTAAATTTTTATTATATTTTTCTTCTAATTTATCAATTTCAATTGGTAAATTATTTAAATTATGTTTCCAAATTTTTCTATCTTTTTCTGTCATCAAGACCGGACTTTTACTTGTTTCTTCTAAAAGTTTTGTTTTTAAGATACGTAAAAGTTTAAAATTTTCATCTGTTGGATTTACAATTTCTGCAAATTCTTCTTTTATTCTTGTTATTTCTTTTTCTGCATTTTGCTTAGTAATTTTATCACTTGTTGATTTATAAATAATTACTTGTTCTTTATATTTTCTTGTTGACATTCGTATTTTTTTTATTTGTCCATTTGCAATTCCGTTTCCACTAATGGCAAATTTAGATATTAAAGAGTTTCCCTTTTTAATATTTATATCAATATTTGGCAAAACTCTTAATTCTTTATAATTGCTTTCCTTAGTGTAGTAAGAATTTTTCAAAAGTTCTATCCAAAGTCTTAGCCTACAAATATTTACAGAGTTTATATTTATATCAACACCAAAAACACAACTTTCGATTAGTTTTTCTTTCTCGTGAAATATAGCCTCTTGCAAATCCTGTTTTTCTTTTATTGCATTTCCTTTTTTACTTAAATTATAAGCAAAAATTTCATCATCGTCATTATCTGTTATAATTAGTTCGTCGTTAAAAATTTCCGCTCTATAATTTTTTATTCTGTGTCCGTTTTTATATTGCAAAATTCCAAGTTCTGATTTTATTGCAATTATTTCATTCAAAGCGGAAACAAGAAAATGTCCGGAACCAACTGCTGGATCACATATTTTTAATGTGTTTATTATCTCATTTGCTTCGCCACGGTCTTCTATTAAATCTTTTAAATCATCGAAATTCTTAGTATTTTTAAAACTACGGTGATTTGCAAATTTTTGCAAAACAGCCTCTCTAATAGTTTTTTTACAAATATACATTGTAATATATCCTGGAGTAAAAAACGAACCTTCTTTATAACCGTTTATTTTTTCAAAAATAAGTCCCAGAACAGATGCATTTATTAGATTTTTTTGCTCTTTTTTTATTTCACTTTTCCCAACACTTGTAAAATCAAAAGAATCAAGAAAATTAAAAATATATTCTATACTTAGAATTTTTTCAGACTTATAATGTTTTAAAACTGTTTTCTTAAATAAAGGTAATTTCAAGTCGTTTGACAAACTACTAATTCTTATTGCTTTTCTTTCTAATTTTGAAATTTCAAAAAGCGAACTGTTTAAATAAGGTATTTTTTTAAATTTTCCTTCGAGATTCTCTGGTCTTTCATTTAATTTTTTTGCTAGGACAGCAAAAAATATTTCATTTAATTTATTAAAATCTTTTATTGTTTCTATATTTAAAAATTTATAATCCTTATCATTTCTCAACTTTTGATATGTTAATAATTGCGCCTCCATAAGTTTTAAAAACAATATCCTATTTGTCCAGAGTATAACAAGCTCAATTGCAATATTTTCTATTTGTTCATCTTTATTATCTCCAAATTCTTCTACATTTTCTATTTCTCGGTATCTTTCTTCTAAATTAATAATTGAAATTGCATTTTCTATCATGGAGCCGTATTCTTTTTTACTTCTGACGATTATTTTTTTTCCATTTTCGCTAACTTCCTCTAAACCAATAATATATAATAATTCATAATAAAATTCTTCATTTAATGTATTGCTGTCATTAATATAAGTTTTTTTTAATAAAAATTCCGGAGAGAATATTTTAAAAAATTCTGCAAGTTCTTTTTGATTTTCTGATATTCGTAAAATAAATTTGTTTTTTTTGATGTTTTTTTATCATTATTCCAGTTTTCAAATTCTTTTTTTAGATCTTTATTTTCATAAAAAAGTTTTTCGAAATCTGATGCGTCAAAAATAAAATACTCATAAAAATTTGTAATTACAATATTTTTTAAATCATTATTTTTGTTATTTATTCTTTCTTGGAAAAAATACAATAAAATTTGATACATAGATTTTACAGAAAAATTATTTTCTGTAATCATTTCTTTGCTTTCAGGAGTTTTTGTTTCAATAATAACTTCTAACTTACTTTTATCAGATTCATCTTTATGAATTGCAAAATCAAAATTTCCTTTTGTATTAATTGCATTATTTCTATAAAAAGTTTTTTTCAAAAAATCACGAAAAAAATATTTTAAATGCTCTTCTCTTTGGTTTCTTTCTATTTTAGAAAGAAAAATTTTTAATATATTGGAAAAATCTTCCAAATCAGAAATATTTATTTTTCTATTTCTAAATATCTCTTTTAATTTAATTTCGTTTATTTTCATTACAAATTATAATATAAATTTTTTACAAATTTATATTATTTTTGATTTTTTTCAATTAAAAATTTTTTTTTCAAAAAATGCCCAAAATTTTAATAATTTTTATTTCAAAAAAAAAATTTTTTTCCAAAATTGCGTTTTTTTTTTATGTTTTTATAAAAAAAAATTTTTTCAAAAAACGCAAAAATTTCAACATTTTTATTTCGAAATTAAAAAAAATTTTTCAAAAAAAATGCCCAAAAATTTAAAAATTTTATTTTAAAACACCAAATATTTATTTTAATATTTGTTTAGAAAACATTAAAATTTTGGACGATTTTTGAAAAAATTTTTTTTTATAAAAATATTAAAAATTTTAACGATTTTTGAAAAAAAATTTTTTTTAATTACATTTGAAAATGTAAAAAAAATGTCATTTATTAAATTTTTTTTTTTCAAAATTCGTTTTTTTTATCAAAAAATTATAAAATTTTTTAAATTGAAATTTACATATAAAATATTTTTTTTCTTATTTTTCACGTTTTTTTTTAATTTTTTTGCAAAATCACAAATTGCAGATACTTTGAAAATAGAAAAAGATACAATAAAAAAAAATGAAAATAAGTTAGATTCGCCGGTAAATTATTCTGCAAATGATTCTTTGATTTTTTCTATGGATAGGAAAAAAGCATATTTATTTGGTGGTGCTGTTGTTACTTATCAAAACATAGAATTAAAAGCCGATTACATAGAATTGGATATGGAAAAAGATATTGTTTTTGCAATAGGTGTAAAAGACAGTACAGGAAAATGGAACGGAAAACCTATTTTCAAAGAAGGTGAAGAGGAATTTGAATCTTTTGAAATGACTTATAATTTTAAAACAAAACAAGGTTTTATAAAAAAAGTTTTTTCTAAACAGTCAGATGGTTATATGCACAGCGAAAAAACGAAAATTCATAAAAATAAACAAGTTCACATAAAGAATGGAAAATATACAACTTGCGAGAATGAGCATCCACATTTTTATATCAAAATGACAAAAGCGAAAATAATTCCAAATGATAAAATTGTTTCTGGTTTTTCTTATCTTGTAATTGCTGACGTTCCAACTCCGATTTGTTTGCCTTTTGGTTTTTTCCCTAATTCAAGCAAAAGGTCTTCCGGAATAATTATTCCGAGTTATTTTGATAATAATTTTGGTTTTGGCTTAAAAGACGGCGGATTTTATTGGGCTATAAATGATTATATGGATTTAAAATTAGTCGGCGAAATAGCAACCCGCGGAAGTTGGAAAGCAAATCCTATTTTTAACTATAAAAAAAGATATTCTTATAATGGAGATTTTAATTTAAGCTATGGAAATACAAAAATAGGCGAAGCCGGAGAAACAAATTATGAAATTCAAAAGGAATTCTGGCTAAGATGGAAGCATATACAAGACCCAAAATTTCGTCCAAATAGTAAATTTTCAGCAAATGTAAATCTTGGTTCATCAGATTTTCAAAAAAGAAACTCTAACACATCAAACGACAGATCGCGTAACGAATGGAACTCAAATATTTCTTATTCATGGAATAAATCGCCTTTTAATTTTTCTTTGAATTTAAAACATTCTCAAAATAGTGTAACAGAAAAAGTCAATATGACGCTTCCAGAAATGACTTTTAATTTAAGCTCGCAGCGACCATTTCAAAAAGCCGGAAAAAAAAGATGGTATGAAGCACTAAGTATTTCTTATAAATCAAGATATCTCGCAAAAACAGAAATGCCGGACAGTTTATTTTTATCTTCAGATTTGAAATTTGATAATGGTTTTTTGCATGAAGTGCCAATTTCTTTACCAATTTCTATAGGAAAAGGTTTAAAACTTACGCCCTCAGTTTCTTATAAAGCTGTTGCTAATTCAAGATTTTCAAGAAAACACATAGAAAATAATTCTTTCAAAGAGGAGAGAATTAGTAAAATAAAATACCAAAATTTATTAATGAACGAATAAAAGCAATTCGACATGTAATGACACCAAATTTAAGTTTTAATTATAAACCAGACTTAGGAGAAGATTATAAAAATAGAAACACAGAATTTGTAAATGATTTAAGAGGCGAAGAAATATCTTATAATATTTTTGAAGATGAAATTATGAAAGCACCAACTTATGGTGAAGGAAGTGGAAATATTACTTTTTCTATAAAAAATAATTTAGAAATGAAAGTCAAAGATGAAAACGATACAACTGGAACAGGTACAAAAAAAATAGTTCTTATAGATAATTTTAGAATAAGTTCTGCTTATGATGTTTTTAAGGATAGTTTAAACTTTTCAAAAATTTCGCTTGCTGGAAATACAAAGTTATTTAAGAAAATAGATATTTCTTATTCATCATCTTTTGACCCTTATATTTTAGAAAAAGATTCTTTGGGGAGAAATTACAGAACTAACAAATTTGAATTATCTGAAAATAATAGAATAGCACGCATAGAAAATACAAATTGGACTTTTAAAATTAATTATAATTTAACGCCAGATATGTTTAATGAAAAAAATACAGAAGATAAAGAAAGACTAATTGGTGAATATGATTATTTTAAAATGCCTTGGAGTTTGAATTTTTCTTACATTTTTAGAAATAATAAAACTTATGATTATACAAATAATTTAATTTACGGTGAAAAAGAAAGTAATTCAACACAATCTTTAAATTTTTCAGGAGATTTAAATTTAACAGAAAAATGGAGTTTGAATTTTAATGGTGATTATGATTTTGAATTAAATGAAATTACAACAATTAAACTAAATATAAAAAGAGATTTACATTGTTGGGAGATGAGTTTTTTCTGGTCGCCACTTGGAGCTTGGAAAAGATATGAATTTAAAATTAATGTAAAATCTGGTGTTTTGCAAGACCTTAAAAAAGAAATGAGACGAAACTGGAAAGATGATTTTTAA
>NBLL01000146.1 GCA_002084355.1 Bacteroidetes bacterium 4572_128
TAATTTTGTCCAATTTTATTTTTTAATTCTTCTTCTAAGATATTTTTAAATAACATTTTTTATTTTTTAAATTTTTTTCAAAAAAACAATTTTTTTTATTTTAAAATCATTAATAAAAAAATTTTTTTCAAAAAACGATGATTTTTTTTATATTTTAAAATCATTAAAAGAAAAAAATTAAATTATTTAAAAAATAAATTATTTTTATTTTTTTTGAAAAAATTTTATTATGAATAATATAATTCTTGGAATAGAAAGTTCCTGTGATGATACTTCTGCTGCTATTATAAAAAACGGTATTTTACTATCTGATGTAATTGGTGTTCAGGAAGTTCATCAAATTTACGGCGGAGTTGTGCCAGAGCTTGCATCTAGAGAGCATCAAAAAAATATTATTCCTGTTGTGGAAAGAGCGATAAAATTAGCAAATGTAAAAAAAGAAGATATTAATGCGATAGCATTTACTATTGGACCAGGTTTAATGGGTTCTCTTCTTGTCGGAACATCTTTCGTGAAAGGGTTAGCTTTATCTTTAAATGTTCCATTGATAAAGGTAAATCATTTAGAGGCTCATATTTTATCAGTTTTTTTAAAAGAACGAGATTTTAAATATCAATTTCCAAAATTTCCTTTTTTGTCGATGCTTGTTTCCGGAGGTCATACTCAAATTGTAAAAGTAAATAGTTTTTTTGAAATGAAAATTCTCGGAGAAACTATAGACGATGCCGCGGGTGAAGCTTTTGATAAATGTGGAAAAATTATGGGTTTAAATTATCCTTCGGGTCCTGTTATTGATAAATTATCGAAAAAAGGAAATCCAAAATCTTTTAAATTTTCCAAGCCTAAGGTGAAAGATTTAAATTTTAGTTTTAGTGGTTTAAAAACTTCTTTTTTATATTCTTTACGCGACAAAGTCAAAGAAAATTCTAATTTTATAAAAGAAAATAAAAATGATTTATGTGCTTCTTTGCAAAATACTATTATTGAAATTCTAATGGAAAAATTGGAAAAAGCAGTTAAAAAAACAGGAATTACAGAAGTAACCATCGCTGGTGGAGTTTCGGCAAATTTTCAATTAAGACAGGAATTATTAAAAAAAGGACGAAATGAAAATTGGAATGTTTTTCTTCCTTTGCGAAAATATTCTACTGATAATGCTGCTATGATAGCAATTTCTGGCTATTATAAATTTTTAGATAAAAGAGATTTTGTGTCTCAATCTGTGGTTCCTAATGCAAGGTTAAAAATTTAAAATTATGAAAAAAGAAAAAGTTTTACTTGCGATGAGCGGAGGAATAGATAGCTCTTTTAGTGCTTTTTTATTGCAAAAAAAAGGTTTTGAAGTTATTGGAATAACATTAAAAATGTGGAATTCCAAAAATGATGATTTTATAAAAGATGCAAAAGAAGTCGCCAAGAAATTAAATTTTAATCATTATGTTCTTGATGTCATAGAAAAGTTTGAAAAGGAAATTATTGGAAATTTCATAAATGAATATATGAATGCAAGAACACCAAATCCATGTGTTATTTGCAACATAAAAATAAAATGGGATATTCTTTTAAAAGAGGCAAAAAATTTAAATTGCAAATATTTTGCAACAGGTCATTATGCACAAATTCAAAATGAAAATGATAGATTTTTTATTGCTAAAGCAATAGACGAAAAAAAAGACCAATCTTATTTTCTATGGGGACTTTCTCAGGAAGTTTTGAGTAAAGCAATTTTTCCATTGGGCAAATATAGAAAAAAAGAAATATTAAAAATTGCTAAAAAAGAGGGTTTTACAGAAATTGTAAATAAAAAAGAAAGCTTAGATATTTGTTTTATTCCGGACGGAAACTACAGAACTTTTTTGAAAAAAAATGTCAAAAATTTTGAAAAAAAAATTTTTAAAGGAAACTTTATTGATAAAAATGGTAAAATTCTTGGTGAGCATAAAGGTTTTCCTTTTTACACAATTGGACAGAGAAAAGGTCTTGAAGTTGCAGTTGGTTATCCTTTATATGTTTTGAAAATTGATGCAAAAACCAATCTTATAACTCTCGGAAAACGTGAAGAACTATTGAAAAAAACAATGTTTGTAGGAGATTTTAATATATTAAAATATAAAAATTTAAATGAAAAGTTAGAAGTTACAACAAAAATTCGCTACAGGAATAAGGGTATTTTGAGCGAAATAGAAAAAATTGGAGATAAAATAAAAGTTGTTTTTTTTGAGGATAATTTTGCAATTACAAAAGGTCAATCTGCAGTTTTTTACGAAGATAATAAAGTTATTGGTGGAGGAATAATTTTATAAAAAATTATGAAAAACAAAAATCAAGATAAGGAAATTTTAAAAAGCGTAAAAACGAGTAAAATTATTTTTCCTATTATTATAGGTTTTCTTGTTGTATTTTATATGCTTTATAATGAATTTTCTGAAAACCCCAAGTTTTTGGAAAATATAGGGAATTTTAAATTACATTTTTATTCTTTATTTTTTATTTTTCTCGCATTAATTATGATGTTTATTCGTGATGCGGGTTATATTTTTAGGATAAAAATTTTATCCAGTGATGAATTTTCTTGGCGACAAAGTACAAGAATTATTTTTCTTTGGGAATTTGCTTCTGCTGTAACTCCATCTGCAGTAGGTGGAACAGGTATTGCTATTTTAGATGAATTATATTTTATATTAATGTTTCCACTTTTATTATTTATTGTTGGTCAAACAGAACTTTTTAGCATAGGAAACGAAAAATTTTTAGAAAATGGTTTTGAAAACAAATATTTTTATTTTGCTGTTATTGGTTATTCAATAAAAACTATTTTCACTTTAATTATTTCTTATGGCTTATTTTTTAATCCACGAGCATTAAAATGGTTTTTATTACAAATTTTTAGATTTCCTTTTCTAAGAAAATGGCGACAAAGTGTAAATAATATTAGTTCTGATTTAATTTTTGCTTCTAAGGAATTAAAATCAAAAAAATTTTCTTTCTGGATAAAAGCTTTTTTTGCAACATTTTTATCATGGTCTGAAATTTACATATTGATATTTTAAATTTTTCTGAACATATTTTAATTTTTGCTCGTCAATTGGTAATGTGGATAATGATGTTAGTTATGCCGACACCAGGTGGAAGTGGATTTGCAGAAGCAGTTTTTTCTGAATATATGGCAGAATTTATTCCCATTGGTTTTATTGTTGTGATGGCTTTAGTTTGGAGATTATTAACTTATTACCCTTATTTATTAATCGGAGCTTTTTTGTTACCAAAATGGATAAAAGAAAAATTTAAAAAATAAATTTTTTCAAAATTTTAATATTTTGAAATGAAAAAATTTTTTTTTTCAAAAATTGTCCAAAATTTTAATAATTTTGAAATTTAAATTAAAAAAATTTTTTTTCAAATTCGTCCAAAATTTTAATGTTTTTGAAATTTAAATTAAAATTTTTTTTCAAATTCGCCCAAAATTTTAATGTCGAAACATTGGAGGTTGAAAAAAAAACCTCCAATGTTAAAATATTAAAAAAATTTTTTTTTCAAAAATCGCCCAAAATTTTAATGTTTTTTTAAATTAAAAATAAAAAATTTTTTTTCAAAAAACGACCAAAATTTTATGATTTTTTATTTTGAAATTAAAAAAAAATTTTTTTCAAAAAACGACCAAAATTTTAATATTTTTTATTTTGAAATTAAAAAAAAATTTTTTTCAAAAAACGACCAAAATTTTATGATTTTTTATTTTGAAATTAAAAAAAAATTTTTTTTCAAAAAACGACCAAAATTTTATGATTTTTTATTTTGAAATTAAAAAAAAATTTTTTTCAAAAAATGACCAAAATTTTATGATTTTTTATTTTGAAATTAAAAAAAATTTTTTTTTAAATTCGTCCAAAATTTTAACATTTTTTAAATTTAAATTAAAAAAAAATTTTTTTTCAAATTCGTCCAAAATTTTATGATTTTTTATTTTGAAATTAAAAAATTTTTTTTTTAAATTCATCCAAAATTTTATGATTTTTTATTTTGAAATTAAAAATTTTTTTTTTTTAATTCGTCCAAAATTTAATATTTTTTATTTTGAAATTAAAATTTTTTTTTCAAATTCGTCCAAAATTTAATATTTTTTATTTTGAAATTAAAAATTTTTTTTTCAAATTCGTCCAAAATTTCAATATTTTTTATTTTGAAATTAAAAAAAAATTTTTTTTATTGAAAAAATAAATAAGCGATAAATATTGCTGCAATAATTCCTGCGAAATCTGCTATTAAACCACAAGTTACCGCATATCTTGTATTTTTTATTCCAACTGAACCAAAATAAACTGCTATTATATAAAATGTTGTATCTGTTGCTCCTTGTATTGTTGATGCCACTTTGCCAACGAACGAATCTGCTCCGTGAGTTTTCATTACATCTACCATCATTCCTCTTGCTCCACTTCCACTCAGTGGTTTCATCAATGCTGTTGGTAAAGCTTCTATAAAATCTGTATTTATTCCTATGAAAGAAAAAATATATGAAATTCCGTCTATAAAATAATCCATTGCACCAGAAGCACGAAAAACACCTATAGAAACGAGAATTGCTATCAGATAAGGAATAATTTTTATTGCTATTGTAAAACCTTCTTTTCCTCCTTCTATGAAAGATTCATAAACATTAATTTTTTTTATTGCTGCAAGAGTGATAAAAAAAGTAATTATTCCAAAAAGAATAAAATTACTTGCAACAGATGAAATTTTAGTAATTTCTTCTCAGCAATGGTAGAAAAATATGTTGCAAGAAGTATTGGGATAAAAATATCTGATGGGTCTATTGCTCCAAGTTGTGTCCGATAAACCATCACGCTTATGGGCAAAATTGTTAAACCAGAAGTATTTAGAACAAGAAACATTATTTGTGCGTTTGTCGCAGTATCTTTTTTTTTATTGCTATTTTGCAATTGCTTCATCGCTTTTAAACCCATAGGTGTAGCAGCATTATCCAATCCAAGCATATTTGCACCAACATTCATAATTATAGAACCATAAGCGGGGTCATCTTTTTTTAGCTCGGGAAAAAGTCTACTAAAAAAAGGAGCAATTAATTTACTAAAAATTTTTACAACTCCACCTTTTTCACCTATTTTCATTAAACCAAGCCATAGAGTTAAAACTCCTGTTAAACCAATAGATATTTCAAAAGCTGTTTTTGACATTGTAAAAGTACTTGAAACTATATCAGAAAAAACTTTTAAATCGCCAAAAAATATTAATTTTATTATGCCTATAATAAAAGCAGTAAGAAAAAAAAATATCCAAATATAATTTAAAACCATTTTTTATTTTTAATTGTTTTTTTTAAAAAAAATGCAAGAATAAAAAAAATCGTAAAATAATTGGTTTTTTCAAAAAAAAAAATTATGAATTTTAAAATTTAAAAAAAAATTTTTTTCAAAAAACAAGATTTTTTTAATGCTTTTTTAAAAATATTTTTCAAAAAAAAATTAAATAAATTATGTTTTATTATTTAAAATTTTCATTATTTAAAATTTTCTTTATCTATTATTTTTCTATTTATTCTCAAAATAAAATAGATTCTATAATACCAGAAACAGCTTTTAAAATAGGCGAAACTTTAAAATATGAAATTCGCTATTCTTTTATAAAAGGTGGTGAAGCGAGTATTTCTATAGGTTTAAAAAAAATCGGTTATAATTTTTATTATCACATAGTTGCCAAAGCACAAACTTCTGGAATAGCAGATAAATTTTTTACAATTAGAGATGTTTATGAAAGTTATGCTGATATTATTAATGTGCTTCCAATAAAATCAATTAGAAATATACATGAAGAAAATTATCGTCGTTATAATGAAGTTTTGTTTGACAGAAAAAAAAATAAAGTTTATTCTTTAAAATCTGGAGAACATCAAGTTCCTGCGAATATTTTAGATTTTCTTTCTGCTTTTTATTATGCACGAAGTTTTGTTTTCAAAGATTTAAAAAAAAATCAAGTTATTGAATTAAACACTTTTTTTGACGAAAAAATTTTTTTATTAAAACTTAGATATAAAAAAATAGAAAAAATAAGAACAAAATTCGGAAAAATAGAATGTTTATTGTTTGTTCCAGTCATAGAAAAAGACGGCTTTTTTAAAAAAGAAAAAGATTTGAAAATTTGGGTAACAAATGAAAAAAATCTCGTTCCAATAAAAATAAGAGCAAGTTTACTATTCGGAACAGCAAAATGTGACCTAATAGAATTTGAAAATTTAAAATACAAAAATTTTTAATGTGAATGAGGAATTTTTTAATTAGAAATGAAAATGAATTTGTTTTTATTATAATTTTATAAAAAAAAATTTTCTCCAAAAACGCCAAAATTTTAATAATTTTATAAAAAAAAATTTTTTCCAAAAAACGCCAAAATTTTAATAATTTTATAAAAAAAATTTTTCTCCAAAAACGCCAAAATTTTAATAATTTTATAAAAAAAATTTTTTCCAAAAAACGCCAAAATTTTAATAATTTTATAAAAAAATTTTTTTTTCCAAAAAACGCCAAAATTTTAATAATTTTATAAAAAAATTTTTTTCAAAAACGCCAAAATTTTAATAAAAAAAATTTTTCTCCAAAAACGCCAAAATTTTAATAATTTTATAAAAAAAATTTTTTCCAAAAAACGCCAAAATTTTAATAATTTTATAAAAAAATTTTTCGCCAAAATTTTAATAATTTTATAAAAAAATTTTTCTCCAAAAACGCCAAAATTTTAATAAAAAAAAATTTTTTCAAAAAACGTCAAAATTTTAATAATTTTATAAAAAAAATTTTTCTCCAAAAACGCCAAAATTTTAATAATTTTATAAAAAAATTTTTTCCAAAAAACGCCAAAATTTTAATAATTTTATAAAAAAAATTTTTCTCCAAAAACGTCAAAATTTTAATAATTTTATAAGAAAATTTTTTTATTAAAAAAATATTTGTTTAATAAAATAAATTTTGATTTATTTTGTTTTTTAAATAAAAAAAAATATGAATTTTCTAAAATTTACAATAAACATTTTTATAATTCCCTTATTTTTTATTTCTTGTGAAATGGAGTTTGAAGATGAAGAAATAGTAGAAATAGAAACAGAAAATCCAGATAATAATTCAACAAACAATGAACCTAATTTGAATAAATGGGTTAGATGTTCTGATTTTGGCGGTGGTAGTCGCAGTGAAGCAGTTGATGATTTTTGGGAATATGAGCCAAATACAAATGTATGGACACAAATCGCAAATTTTGGTGGTGGAGAACGTTATTCAGCAATATCTTTTGTAATTGGAAATAAAGCTTATGTTGGAACAGGAAAAAAATCTTTCGAAACTTTTAATGATATTTGGGAGTACAGTCCTTCAGAAAATTTGTGGACAGAAAAATCTAATTTAATTGGAATGTCAAGATTTGGTGCTTCTACTTTTGTTATTAACGGAAAAGCATATCTTGGAATGGGAGAAAATGGTTCTATACATTTCAATGATTTTTATGAATATAAAGTAAATTCTGATACTTGGGAACAAATTTCTGATTTTCCCGGTGAAAAAAGGAGTAATGCGGTAAGCTTTGTAATAAACAATTATGCTTATCTTGGTTTAGGTTCTTCCGGATATTTTGATTTTTATAAAGATTTTTTTAAATACGATGCCGTAAATGAAGAATGGGAAAAAATTTCTGACTTTAACGGAAATGCAAGAAATAATGCGGTTTCTTTTGCAATTGGAGATTTTGCTTATGTTGTTACCGGACAAAATAATTACGATTATTATAAAGATTTTTGGAAGTTTGATACATCTAAAAATACTTGGTTAGAAATAACTAATTTCAGCGGAGAAGAAAGAGCGTCGGCAACGAGTTTTGTCATCGGAAATACTGCATATATTTCTACGGGAATAAAAGATTACGATGACGAAAAAGATACTTGGGTTTATCTTGTTGATGGTTCTTTTGTTTCTTTTGAAAAATATGAAATTACAAAAGACGATAATGACAATGGAAAAATCGAACCGAAGCAATTGATTTTGGTGTTTTGATAGGAAATGGAATGTCTAAAAAGAAAATAAGTTTTAAAATTTCAGATGATTTCTCGCTTTCAAATATTCCTATAGAAATGAAAATTACTGATGGGGCAAATAAAATTTGGAATTTGGAATTTTATATAAGTGTAAATTAAAATTATGGTTTCAAAAATTTTTTTTCTAAAAATATTCATATTTTTTTTAATTTTAAATTCTTTTTCACAAGAAGAGATAAAGGATACGATTACTGTAAAAGATACAATTTCTGTAAAAGATACAATAGTAATAAAAAATAAAAAAAAATTTGTTTCCATTGATAAAGCGAGAAAAAAAATTCCTTCTGACATAGAAAAATTAATTTATTTACAACATTTAGATCTATCAAATAATCGCATTATTTATATCGCAGAAAACATAGATTCTTTAAAGAATTTACAAGTTCTTATTTTATCTGGAAATAAAATAACAAAAATTCCTGAGCAAATAGGAAATTTACAAAACCTTGAAATATTAATTTTATCGGCAAATAAAATTACAGAATTAACTGATAGTATTGGAAATTTAAAAAAATTAAAAGTTTTAAATTTAAGAAAAAATCTTTTAAAAAAATTTCCAAAAAAACTTGAATTTCTTACGAGTTTAGAAATTTTAAACTTAGAGCATAATTTATTAGACAGTTTGCCACCAGATATTGGTTCTTTAATTAATATTCGTGAAATGAATTTATCAAATAATTTTCTAAGTTTTTTACCAGACAGTTTTCGTCATTTGGAATTTTTAGAAAAATTAGACCTAAGAAATAATTATTTTTCTTTCGAAGAACAAAAAAAAATTATAAATTGGTTTCCAGAAACAAAAATTTCATTTTTTTTAAATGAAGAAGAATTAGAAAAATCAAAAGAATTTAAATCGATTAGTGAAGCTTATAAAAATCCAAGAAATGTTCATAAATTAATTCTAAGAAATAAAAATCTTTTTTGGTTCAGAGATTCTACAAATCAGTCAATAAATTCTCCGAATAAGTTTCCAGATAATATAGGCACTTTAAACAATTTACAAATATTAGATTTATGGAATAATAAATTCTACCAAATGAATTTCAAAATTTGAAAAATTTGAAAAAATTGCAAATTGGAAACAATCCAATAGACACTTTGCCAAAGTCTATTGGTTTACTTGAAAATTTAGAATATCTTGATTTATCTTTGACAAAAATTGATACTTTACCAAAAGAAATAGAAAATTTATATTCTTTAAAAACTATAAAATTAAATGAAAATTCCCAATTAAATTTTGAACTTGCTTTTGAAAGTCTATCGAAAATAGATATTAGAAGTGTTGATTTAAGCGATGATTCTTTAAAAGAACTGCCAAAAAACCTATTAAAAATAAAATACCTTGAAGAATTGAAAATTAGAAATAATGCCTATTTAGTTTTTAAAGATGTTTTTAAACAAATTTCTAAAAGTTTTAAATATTTAAAATTATTAGATATTTCTGATAATCCGATTACAAATTTAACAAAAGAATTTCAAAGTTTGAAAAACTTGAAAATTTTATACATTAATAACACACCTTATTTAGATTTTGTAAAAAAAGATTTTGCTCCAATTTCTAACTTGCAAAAGTTAGAAATTTTATCAATTAAAAACAATAAATTAAGAATTTTACCTGAAAGTCTGGGGAAATTAATTAATTTAAAAAAACTTGAAATTTCTAATAATTATTTATTAACAATGCCAGCATCTATCGGAAATTTGAAAAATTTAATATCTATAAATATTTCTAATAATAAAATAAACACTTTACCTTTTGAAATAAGTAGATTAAAAAATTTGAAAAATTTGGATCTAAGTAATAATAAATTAAAAACTTTTGTTCACGGAATTGGTGGTTTGGAGAAATTAGAAAAATTAGATTTATCTGAAAATCATATAAAATCATTAACAAAAGAAATAGGGAAATTAAAAAATTTAAGAGTTTTGGATTTGTCTGGAAATAAAATAAAAAGTCTTCCGGTAGAGATACAAAAATTGAAAAAATTAAAAGATTTATATTTATATAATAATTCTCTTTCGCATTCACAAAAAAAACGTATAAAAAAATTACTTCCATATACAAATTTACACATGCTTTAAAATTTTTTTTAAATTCATTTTTATGAAATTTATCTTTTTT
>NBLL01000014.1 GCA_002084355.1 Bacteroidetes bacterium 4572_128
GCTCATTTAGATAATTCAAGTCCAGTTGGAGCAAACTTAATAAATATAAATAAAATTTTTAATTCTTGCCCGAAAGTATCTGATTTTATATAAAAAAAAACGCCATTTTTTATTAAAAAAATGGCGTTTTTTCAAAAAATTTTTTTTCATTTTTTTTAAAATAAAAAAATAAATTTGCAATTTTTAATGAAAATTTATTCTATAAATTATGAAAAAAATTTATTTTTTTACTTTATTTTTTTATTGTTTACAAATTTACTCCCAAACGGACACGATAAAATTAGACGAAGTTATTGTAAGCACAAATCGTAGTCCTATGTTATATTCTGAGACTTCTCGCATTGTTTCTATAATTGATAGGGAAATTATAGAGAATTCTCCTTCTCAAAGTTTGCAAGATATTTTGGAATATGCTTTAAATGTTGATATTAGACAAAGGGGAAATAATGGAGTTCAAGCCGATATTAGTATTCGTGGTGGCTCTTTCAATCAAGCTTTGATATTGTTAAACGGTGTAAAAGTCAATGACCCGCAGACTGGACATCACAATTTAAATTTGCCTATAGATTTGAATGATATTCAAAGGATAGAAATTCTCGAAGGTGCAGGTTCACGAGTTTTTGGTGCCAATGCAATGACGGGAGCAATAAATATTATTACCGGAAATAATAAAAATAGAAATATAAAATTTTCTGCTTCTGCGGGAGAAAATGGATTTTATAAAGCTTCTTCTTCTATAAGTATAAAGAAAAATAAATCTAAACATTTTTTAAGTTTTTCCAGAAAGAAATCTGACGGTTATACAGAAAATACAGATTTTAATATTATCAATTTTTTTTATCAAAATAAAACAGATTTAAAATTTGGAAAAATAAATTTCTCAGCGGGATATTCTTCTAAAGATTTTGGTGCGTTAAATTTTTACACTTCTGATTATCCTAATCAATTTGAAGCGACAAAAACAAAATTTGCAAGCTTAGAATTAAAAAACGGTAAAGATAAAATCAAAACGACAACTAAAATTTATTGGCGAAGACATAACGACCGTTTTGAATTGTACCGAGAAGGAGAAGAATGGTATCAAAGAGTAGATGATTTTTTTATCAAAGGCACAGACACTGCAGCAACTTGGTATTCTGGACATAATTATCATAGAAGTGATGTTTATGGAGCAGAAACAAATCTTAGTTTTTCTTCTTTTCTTGGAGTTACTTCATTTGGTTTAGAGTTACGTTCTGAAAATGTTTTGAGTAATGTTTTGGGAGATAATATGCTAAGTCAAGACGTTCCAAATGAAGAATTTGGAAAATTTACAAAAAGTAAATCAAGAAATAATTTAGGAATTTTCTTTGAGCATAATATTTTTTTAGGAAATTTTGCTGCTTCCGGAGGTGTTTTTACAAATTACAATTCAAATTTTGGAGCAAGTAATTGTTTGGGTTTAGATATGAGTTATAAAATATTTGAAAATTTAAAAATATTTACTTCTTATAACCAGTCTTTGCGTTTGCCAACTTACACAGAATTATTTTATAAAACAGGAACTCACCAAAGTAATCCAGATTTAAAACCAGAAAAATCTACAAGTATAGAATTCGGAGCAAAGGCAAATTATAAGGTTTTTAATTATAATATTTCTATCTTCCAAAGATATGGAAAAGATATTATAAGTTGGATTAGAAAAAAAGATACTAAAATTTCCAGCATTACTAATATTCCAGAAGTGAACAGTAGAGGTTTAGAAATGTCTTTAAATATTTCACCAAAAAAATTAAATATTGATTTTATCAATTATATTTTTATAAATTATTCTTATTTAAAAATGACAAAAAAAGAAGATGAAAAAGAAGATATAATTTCTAATTATGCATTAGACCATTTAAAACATAAAATTACTTTTGGCATCGAAAATAAAATTTGGAGGAAAATAAATTCATCAATAAGAATAAATTACCAAGATAGAGAAAATTTTTACGATTTTAAAAACAATGAAGAAAAAAATTATAATGATTTTTATACTGTTGATTTTCGTTTGTTTCTTAGTAAAAAGATTTTTAATTATTATGTTGAAGTTAGTAATTTATTTGACGTAAAATATTACGATTTTCATAATGTTCAACGTGAAGGAAGATGGATACGTTTTGGAGTAAATTGTACGATAGATTTTTAAATATAAAATTTAAAAATTTTCAGCATTTTTTAAAAAAAATTTTTTAATTTCAAAATTATTAAAAATTTGGCGTTTTTTGAAAAAAATTTTTTTTAAATAAAACATTAAAAATTTGGCGTTTTTTGAAAAAAAAATTTTTAAATAAAACATTAAAAATTTGGCGTTTTTTGAAAAAAAATTTTTTTAATAAAACATTAAAAATTTGGCGTTTTTTGAAAAAAAATTTTTTTAATAAAACATTAAAAATTTGGCGTTTTTTGAAAAAAATTTTTTTTTAAATAAAACATTAAAAATTTGGCGTTTTTTGAAAAAAATTTTTTAAATAAAACATTAAAAATTTGGCGTTTTTTGAAAAAAAATTTTTTTTTTAAATAAAACATTAAAAATTTGGCGTTTTTTGAAAAAAATTTTTTTAAATAAAACATTAAAAATTTGGCGTTTTTTGAAAAAAAATTTTTTAAATCAAGATAAAAAATGATTAATTTTTTGAATTTAATTTCAAAAAAAATGAAAAAAATAATTTTTTTTAATTTAATTTTTAGTATTTCTTTTTTAAGTTTTTCTCAGAAAAGAAATATTAAAAATAATTTTCGTTCACCTTTGGATATTCCTATTTTACTTTCTGGAAATTTCGCAGAAATTAGAGGGAATCATTAACAGAAAATAAAGAAGGGAAAAAAATTTATGCTGTTGAAGATGGATATATTTCTCGCATAAAAGTTTCTTCTGTTGGCTATGGAAATGCACTTTATATAACTCATAATAACGGTTATCTTACCGTTTATGGTCATTTGAAATCTTATAATAAAGAAATATCTAATTATATAAAAAAATTGCAATACAAAAGGAAAAATTTTTTTATAGATAATTATCCAAAAAAAGATGTTTTTCCAGTAAAAAAAGGAGATTTAATTGCTTATTCTGGAAACTCTGGAAATTAAATCCTTTGTTTTTTGGTTTTGACATTAAAGATAATATTCCACCCAAAATTTATAGCATTTCTATTTATCCGCTTGACGAGAATAGTTTTGTAAATGGAAAAAATAAAATGCAAAATTTTAAAGTTTTTAATAAAAATGGTTTATTGAAATTAGGAATTAATAAAGAAATAAAAGTTTTTGGAAAGATAGGTTTTGCTGTGGAAACAAATGATTTTTTAAATAATTCTAAAAATATTTGCGGTATTTATTCTATAGAATTAAAAATCAAAGATGAAATTATATTTCTTCATCAATTGGATAAAATTTCTTTTTTCCAACAAAAATACATAAATGCTCATATAGATTATTCTTATAAAAAACGAAAAAGAAAAATATTGCAAAAAAGTTTTTTATTACCAAATCAAAAACTTTTTTCTTATAAGAAAGTAAAAAATAAAGGTGTTTTTTATTTTGATGGAGACACAATTTTTAATATAAAATACACGATAAAAGATAGTTATGAAAATACTTCTACTTTAAAATTTAATTTAAAAAGTTTTTCTAATTTTAGAAAAATAAAGGATAAAAAAAAGAAAAGAATAGTTAAAATTATGCCTTTTGGAAGGCATAATTATTTTAATGAAGATGATATAAAAGTTAGTATTCCCAGAGGTTCTTTATATGATACTTTATTTTTTCAATATAAAAAAAGGGATTTTAATAATTATAGGTATTTTTCTAAAGTTCATTTTATTCATAATGAATTTACTCCTTTGCATAAAAAAATGACCATTTCAATTAAAATTACAAATTTTAAAAATTCTTTGAAAGACAAGTATTTGATTGCTTCTGTTGGAAATAATGGTCGTTTATATTCTGTTGGCGGAAAATTTAAAAATGGTTTTATTACAACAAAAGTTAGAAGTTTTGGAAAATATGTTGTTGTCAGCGACACAGAAAAACCAAATATTCAAGCATTAAATATTTATGAAAATGCAGATATGAGTTTATCAAAAAACATACGTTTTTTTATTAATGATAATCTTTCTGGAATTGCATCTTACGAAGTTTATATTGATGGTAAATGGATACTTTTTAATTACGACAAAAAAATAAATTTAATTTGGCATGAATTTGATAAAGAAAAAATTAATTTTGGTAGAAATCATAAACTTATTTTAAAAGTCAAAGATAAAAGGAATAATATAAAAATTCTTAAATTAAACTTTTTTAAATAAAAAATGCATAAAAAAATTTGGCTATAGGAATTTTTATTTTTTTTAATGAATGTGATTTTTTTGAAATATTCTTATATAAATTTTTTTAATTTTAAATTAATTTATTTATTTTGTTTTTTAATTTATAAAAATGATAAAAAAAATTTTATTTTTTTCTTTTCTATTTGTAAACAATTTTATATTTTCACAAATAAAAGATTCTAGTATTTTTGTCCCAGCTATTTCGTTCTCATATTCTTATCAATTTCCCAGCGGAGATTTATCTGATAGGTTTGGAAAGAATTTTACTATTGGAAGTGCTTTTCAAATTAAGACAAAAAAAAATTGGATTTTCTCTGTTGATTTTGATTATATTTTTGGAGATGATGTTAAAGAAGATAATATTTTAGATAAAATAAAAACTTCTGACGGTTTAATTATTAATTCTGTTGGCGAATATGGAGCTTATGTTTTTTATGAAAGAGGTTTTACCATTGGAACAGGTTTTGGAAAAATTATTCCATTAAATTTTTCTAATCCAAATTCAGGTTTAATTTTCAAATTAAAATTTCTTTTTTTAAGTCATTTTATAAAGATAGAAAATGAAAATAATGATATTCCACAAATTATGGGAGATTATTTAGAAGGTTATGACAGATTAACTAATGGTTTTGCTTATAATTTTTCTATCGGATATTTTTATCTCGGCGAGAGCAATATTGCAAATTTTAATGTTGCTTTGGAATTTACGCAAGCAAGCACAAAAAATCGTAGAGATTTTAATTTTGATTTAATGAAAAAAGATAATTCAAAGAGAAATGATATTTTTTATGGGATAAAAATTTCTTGGATACTGCCATTTTATGCAAGAAAATCCTCAGAATTTTACGTAAATTAAAAATAAAAATGAAGAAAAATTTTTTTTTAATATTAATAATATTTTTTTCAATTTCTTGCGAAAAAGCAATAGATTTTTCAAAAGTGCCACGAATAGAATTGAAAGAAATAACTTTTAAAGAAGCAGAGAATATTTTGGAAGCAACGGTAAAAAGGACAAAAATAACTTTTTCTGTTATTGATGGTGACGGAGATTTTGGTTTAGAAAATTCACATATTGACAGTACGAGTTATTATAATTTATATACGACTTTGTATGCAAAAATTAACGGTGAATTTGAAGAAATTGATGTTGAAATTCCTAATTTTAGAACACCTTTTATTGAAATTCAAGGACGAAATAAAGTTTTAAAAGCAACATTAATTGTTGTATTTGATTATCCGAGAAGTCAATTTATAGAAACTTTGCCTTATGACACAATTAAATATGAATTTTTTGTCGTTGACAGAGCATTAAATAAAAGTAATATTATTAAAACCCCGATTAAAATCTTGAACGAAAAATAATTGTATTTCAAAAATACAAAAATATTGAAATTTTTTTATGATTTCATAAAAAGATTATATAAGCAATTTTTTTTAAACCTTATTTTTTTTTAATTTTGCTTTTTTTTAAATTTTATATTTATGAATTTCTATGAAGAGGCTTTAAAAATTTTAAAAAAATATTTTGGATATAGTAAATTTAGAAATTTACAAGCAGAAATAATACAAAATGTTTTAGAAGAAAAAGATACTATAGTTTTAATGCCAACAGGAATAGGAAAATCTATAACTTTTCAAATTCCATCTTTAATTTTTGATGGATTAACTGTGGTAATTTCGCCTTTAATTGCATTGATGAAAGACCAAGTTGATGGTTTAAAATCTTCCGGAATTCCAGCGGATTTTATTAACAGTTCACAAACTGGAAGTGAAAGAAAAAAAATAATGGAAAATGTTTTATCTAAAAAAATAAAATTACTTTATGTTTCTCCAGAAAAATTAATGACAAAAGATTTTTATCTATTTTTAAAAAAAGTTAAAATATCTTTGTTTGCTGTTGATGAAGCACATTGTATTTCTCAGTGGGGACATAGTTTTCGTCCAGAATATACTAAATTGAAATTCTTAAAACATTATTTTGAAAAAGTACCAATTATTGCATTAACTGCAACAGCAGATAAAATTACTGCAAGAGATATTATAAAACAATTAAAATTAGAAAATCCTGCAAAATTTATTTCTTCTTTCGATAGACCAAATTTAAGTTTGAAAGTTTTAATTGGAAGAGACAGATTTACAAAAATTGCAAATTTTATAAAAGATAAACCAAAACAATCTGGAATTATTTATTGTTTAAGTAGAAAATCTACAGAAAGTTTAGCAAAAAGATTGAATGTATTCGGAATAAAAGCTGGTTTTTATCACGCAGGAATGATGAGAGAAGAGCGTTCTAAAGTTCAAGAGGATTTTATAAAAGATAATATTCACATTATTTGTGCCACCATTGCCTTTGGAATGGGAATTGATAAATCAAATATTCGTTTTGTAATTCATTACAATATGCCAAAAAATATAGAAAGCTATTATCAAGAAATTGGACGTGCTGGACGTGATGGTTTAAAAAGCGAAACATTTATGTTTTATAGTATTTCTGATGTAATAACTTATAAATATTTTATAGACAAAGAAGAAAATAAAAATCGAATCCACCGAAATATTTTGACGGAACAATTTTAACACAAAAAGCTTTATCCGCAATTTACAGAACGAAAGAAAGCATTGGAATGACAGCATTAATAGATTTTTTACGTGGAGCAAAAAGAAAAGATTTTTTTACAAAAGATTATCATAAAATTAAAACTTATGGAGTTGGAAAAAATTTACGTTTTGATGAATGGCAATCTGTTATTTTACAATTATTAAATCAAGGACTTATAGAAATTGCTTACGATAAAAATCATGTTTTGCAATTAACAGAAGCGAGTAATAAAGTGCTTTTTGAAAATAAAAAAATCAATTTAGTTACCATTTCTGAAATAAAAAGTAAAAATCAAAAAATTGTCTCCTCAAAGAAAACAATTACTCAGAAAGAAAAAAACTTTAATGAACTTTTCGAAAAATTAAGAAAGCTAAGAAAGGAAATTGCAGATAATGAAAAAGTACCTCCTTATGTTATTTTTAACGATTTAACTTTAAAAGAACTTTCTGACGTAAAACCGACAAAAATTGAAGATTTAACAGAGATTTCTGGAATTGGTGAGCATAAAAAAAATAAATACGGTAAAGTTTTTATTTATGAAATAATAAATTTTATTACAGATAAAATTTTAGACGGTGTTAATATAAAAGGTGGAACTAATTTATTGACTTTTAAATTATATAAAAAAGGTCTATCTGTTGATGAAATTGCAAGAAAAAGAGATTTAAAAAGTGCAACTATTTTTTCGCATCTCGCAAAATTTTATGAAGATGGAGAAGATATTGATATTTTTAGAATTTTGAAAAAAGAAGAAATAGATAAAATTATTTATGCCATAGAAAATGTAAAAGTTGAAAACGGTTTAAAACCAGTATTTGATTTTCTAAATCAAGAAATTTCTTACGGTAAAATAAAATTAGCTCTTATTTATTTATTACAAAAAAAATAATTAAAAAATTTAATATAAAAGTAATGAAAAAAATTTTAATTTTCAATTGTTTGTTTATTATTTTTCTTTCTTGTAAAGAAAAAGAAATAAAAAATAATAATAAAATTTCCGAAAGCGAACATTTAATAATGTCAGTTGTTTGGTTTCAAAAATCTGCCGAATTGAAAGCAATTTTTTATCAAACTTATGCAATGGCAAAAATGTCATTGGAAAAAAATATTTCCGAAAGCAAAAGCAAAAAAAAGAAAGCTGTTGTTTTGGATTTAGATGAAACGGTTCTTGATAATAGTCCTTTCGAGGCAAAATGTATAGAAACAGGAAAATCATTTAATTCTAAATCTTGGAAAGAATGGGTTGATTTATCAAAAGCTGAAATTCTTCCGGGAGCAAAAGATTTTTTATTTTTTGCAAAAGAAAAAAATGTAGAAGTTTTTTATATTTCTAATAGAAAACATAGAGATTTAGAAGCAACTATTAAAAATCTTAAAAAATATGACCTTCCAAATGCTGATAAAGAACACGTTTTTTTAAGAGATGGAAAAAATACTACTAAAAAAAGTAGGCGTAATAAAGTCAAAGAAAATTTTGAAATAATTTTATTGATAGGAGATAATCTCGGGGATTTTTCTGAAATTTATGAAAATAGAAATGAAAAATTAGCATTCGATATTGTAGAAAAAAATAAAAATGATTTTGGGAAAAAATTTATTGTTCTACCAAATCCTATGTATGGAGAATGGGAAAATGCAATTTACGGGAATAAAAAACTCAGTAATGATGAAAAAAAATTAATAAGAAAAAATGTTTTAATTTCTTACTAAATCTTTTATTTTTAATAAAAAAAAATTTTTAACATTGGAGGTTTTTTTAAACCTCAAATGTTTGTTTTACATTTTTTAAAAAATATTAAAATTTTGGACATTTTTTGAAAAAATTTTTTTAATGTTTTTATAATTAATAAAAAATCCAAAATTTTTTTATGTGAAAATGAATTTTTTGATTTTATTTTTCAAATTTTCAAATTAATTCCATTTGAAAAATTTAATTACAAATCAATTTTTTTATTAAAACTTTTTCATTTTGTGTGATTTTCAATAGAAAAATTCCTTTTCCTTTTTTTGATAAATCAATTTTTTTTAGGTATTTTCCGGAAAAATCTTTTAATTTTTCTTCGTAAATTTTATTTCCTTTCAAATCAAA
This sequence comes from Bacteroidetes bacterium 4572_128, assembly GCA_002084355.1. Taxonomy (GTDB): domain Bacteria; phylum Bacteroidota; class Bacteroidia; order Bacteroidales; family 4572-128; genus 4572-128. The sequence goes on from NBLL01000014.1 coordinate 9,038, forward strand.
AATTTCAATTTGTATTTTTCCTTTTTCATTTGATGCGAAAGAGAGAGAGAATTTTCCATTATTTGGATTTGGAAAAAATGATAAGTTTTTTAATTCTAAAATAGAATTAATTTTTTCTTCTTGAATATCAATTCTTTTCATTTCTTTCTTAGATAAATCAATAATTTTAACTTTAATTTTTGTGTTTTCACAAACACTATCTAAATTCAAAGAAAAATTAATATTGATTTCATTATCAAAAGAATCAATTTCTATTTCTATTCCATTCAAAAAATCATTAATATTTTTTGGGAAATCTTTCATTAAAACATTCATTTCATCTTTGAATCTTCCTAAAGAATCGCTATTAAAAATTTCATCGATTTCTTCTAATGTTTCAAAATTTAATATTTTCTCAAAATTAAAATCAACAAAATTACTATCGTTTTTTTCGCTTAAAATTCTATTGATAATAAATATAGAAGAATCTATTTTCAAAAAATTACTATCAATATTTTTGCAATTAAAATCAAACGACGAAATATTTTTATTAATATTATTGATAATACTATCAATTTGAATATCAATATTTTTGCAATTTTTATCTGTAATTATTATTACAGAAGAACCATTATTTTCAATAATTTGTTGTTTGCTTAATTTTTCGCCATCATCAATTTGAATTTTAATAATTTTTACAGATGTTTTGCTTTGTGAAAAAATAATACCAACGAAAAACATAGAAATTATAAAAAGTAATATTTTATTTTTCATTCTTTTTAATTTAAAAATTTTATTTATATTAAATCTATTTTTATGCTAAAATTATAAAACTTTAGTAATCTATTTTTTAATGAAAATGAAAATGAAAATTTTTTCATTTTCGTAATATTTTTTAAAAAAAATTACGAAATCGTAAAATAAAAATATTAAATTTCATTTTTTCAAAAATAATCATTTTTTTGAAAAAATTTGAAAAATGAAAAAAAAAAATAAAATTTTATATGTCGAAGACGATATGAATTTATCTTTTGTAACCAAAGATAATTTAGAATTAAGAGATTATGAAGTTTTTTTATATAAAAACGGTGATTTAGCTTTAAAAAGTTTCAAAAAAGGAAAATTTGATATTTGTATTTTAGATATTATGTTACCAATAATGGACGGTTTTACTTTGGCAAAAGAAATCAGAAAAAAAGATAAAGAAATTCCTATAATTTTTTTAAGTGCAAAATCTACTTTAGATGATAAAATTTTTGGTCTTCAGATTGGAGCAGATGATTATATAACAAAACCTTTTAGCATACAAGAATTAGTTTTAAAAATAGAAATTTTTTTAAAAAGAAGTAAAATCTTATCAAAAAGAGAAGATGAAAAAAAAGAGTTTAAAATTGGAAAATATATTTTTCAAGAAAAAGATTTTTTTTTAATTTATGAAGATAAAATAAAAAAATTAACTTTTAGAGAAAATGAATTATTTAAATTTTTTGTGAAAAATAAAAATAAAATTTTAAAACGAGAAGATATTTTATTAGAAGTTTGGAAAGATGATAATTATTTTGTCGGAAGAAGTTTAGATGTTTTTATTTCTCGAATGAGAAAATATCTTAAAAAAGATAAAAATATTAAAATTGCAAACATACACGGAATAGGTTTTAGAATGGAATTTTAAATTAAAAAAAAATATTTAAAAAAAAATGCGTTTTTTGAAAAAAAATTTTTTATTTTAATAATTTTCAAAAAAAAATTGTGATATGAAATCGAAAAATAAAATTATTTTTATTTCTTGTTTTGTTTTTTTCTTTCTGAGTTGTTCAGAAGGTTTTAAAAAAACACCACTAGACAAATTAATGAAAGAATTTGAAAACTCTGATACTTATTCTATCATTTTAAATGATATGAATAAAGAAGGGATTTTTTTTGATACTTTTAAACATAAATATAAAGTTATTAGTGAGAAATCTGGAAAAATTTCAGAAAAATTTAGCCCTTGGTTTGAAGTAGACAAAAAATATTTCAAGAAATATATAGAAAATCTTGGTATGGAATTAGCTTCCAAAGGAAAAGATGGGAAAATTAATAAATCTGTAAGTCCTCCGGGTTTTGCTAATTATGTTGGAAATGAAAATTATGGACATTGGGTTGGAAATGGTGGCAGCAGTTTTTGGGAGTTTTATGGGAAATTTGCTATGTTACAAACTGTTTTTGGTTTAATGGATTTTCCTTCCAGACGAAATTCTTGGAAACATTATAGAAAAAATTACTACGGCAAGAAAAAACCATATTATGGTTATAATTATAAAAAAGGTAAAGTTTCTTCTCGTTCTTATGGAGTTGGCAGTTCTTATTATAAGAAAAAATATTCTTCTTCCAAGTGGAATTCTAAATCTTCTAATAGGTCTTTTCAAGATAAAGTAAATAATAGAGTTTCTCGTTCCAGTTCTAATTCTCGTTCCAGTTCTCGTTATAGTGGTGGTTCTAGTAGTAGTCGTTCCAGAAGTGGAGGTTCAGGAAAATAAAATTTTAATTAAAAAAAAAATGACATGAATGAAATTCTTGACAATATATTATTAGGAATAATTTATCTTTTTTCAAGTTTTATTTTATTTTTTATTGGAAAATTTGTTTATCAAATGTTTCATAGAAATATTAATGTAAAAGATGAACTTGTAGAACAGGATAATTTTGCTTTTGCTGTTGCACATACTGGCTATTTTATAGCTTTACTTTTTGTTATCGGAAGTGCTATAATTGGCGAAAGTTTAGGAATAATTGAAGACTTAATCAATATTTTTTCTTATGGAATGCTTGGAATTTTGCTTTTAAATTTGTCAATCATTATAAATGATAAATTTATTTTGCACAAATTTAACGTTAGGAAAGAAATTATTGAAGATAGAAATGCAGGAACAGGTGTTGTTGAAGGAGCGAGTGCAATTTCTACTGGTTTAATTATTTTTGGTTCTATTTACGGAGAAGGTGATGCTTTTATTTCCGCTTTGGTTTTTTGGCTAATTGGTCAAATATTATTAATAATAACAGCTAAAATTTATAATTTAATTACGCCTTACGACATACATTTTCACATAGAAAAAGATAATGTTGCTGTAGGAATTGGTTTTGCAGGAGCTTTGATTTCTGTTGCTAATCTAATTCGTTTTGCTTTGATGCCTGATTTCGAATCTTGGACTTTTTCTTTGATGAATATTGGGATAGATTTTACTATCGCTCTTGTTTTTTTACCAATTGCAAGATTACTCGCAGATAAAATTTTATTACCTGGACAGCGTTTAACAGACGAATTGATTAATCAAGAAACCCCAAATCACGGAGCGGCAATTATAGAGGCTTTTTCTTATATTGCGGTTTCTGTTTTAATAACTTGGTGTTTGTAAAAAAATTAAAAAAAAAATGTTGTTTTTTATAAAACAACATTTTTTTGAGGTTACGAGCAGATTCGAACTGCTGTACATGGTTTTGCAGACCACTGCCTAACCGCTCGGCCACGTAACCAATTGAAAGCACAAAGTTAATCACAAAAAACATTTTTTTCAAAATTTGTCCAAAATTTTAATAATTAAAAAAAAAAAAAATTCAAATTCGTGAAAATTTTAATATTTTTTTAATAAAAAAAACCATAAAAAAATGCTGAATTTTTGAAAAAAAAATTTTTTAATTAAAAAAAATCATAAAAAAATGCCGAATTTTTGAAAAAAAAAATTTTTTAATTAAAAAAAATCATAAAAAAATGCCGAATTTTTGAAAAAAAAATTTTTTTTATTAAAAAAAATCATAAAAAAATGCCGAATTTTTGAAAAAAAAAATTTTTTTTAATTAAAAAAAATCATAAAAAAATGCCGAATTTTTGAAAAAAAAAATTTTTTTTATTAAAAAAAATCATAAAAAAATGCCGAATTTTTGAAAAAAAAATTTTTTTAATTAAAAAAAATCATAAAAAAATGCCGAATTTTTGAAAAAAAAATTTTTTTAATTAAAAAAAATCATAAAAAAATGCCGAATTTTTGAAAAAAAAAATAATTAAAAAAAATCATAAAAAAATGCCGAATTTTTGAAAAAAAAATTTTAATTAAAAAAAATCATAAAAAAATGCCGAATTTTTGAAAAAAAAAATTTTTTTTATTAAAAAAAATCATAAAAAAATGCCGAATTTTTGAAAAAAAATTTTCAAAATTTTGGCGTTTTTTTGAAAAATTTTTAAATGAAATTTAAAATTCGTATTTTTTTGTAGAAAAAATATAAATTTTGTTTTTTTTTTAATATTTTAAAAGTTTTTTTTGAGAAAATTTTTAATTACTATTCCATAATTTTATAAAGAAGTTCTTTTATTAATTTATTTGTATCTATTACCAATGCAATATCACCGTTTCCGAGTATGCTTGCTCTTGAAATTATAGTGGTATTATCATAAATATCGCCAAGTGGTTTTAAAACAGCTTGGTGTTTTCCAATAATATCATCTACTATTAATGCAACTTTTATTTCTTCATAATCCACAACAACAATTTTTTCGGTTTCTTCATTTTCTTTTTTCATTTCAAATTCTTTTCTTAGATGTATAAAAGGAATTAATTTATCATTTAGAACTAACCTTTTATTATTCGAATTTTCTAATTTTTCCAATTTTATTTCATCACAATTATTTATAGAATTTATAGGAATTAAAAAATGTGTGTTGGAAATTTTTACAAGAAGAGCATCTACTATAGATAAAGTCAAAGGTAAACTAATTGAAATTGCTGTTCCTTCGTCAATTTTAGACGAAATTTTTATTTCACCTCTCATATTTGAGATACGTTTTTTGACAACGTCCATACCAACACCACGACCAGAAACATCTGTAATTTCTTCTGCTGTAGAAAAACCAGGTAAAAAAATTAGTTCTAAAATTTCTTTATTAGATAAAAATGCTTCTGGACGAATAAGCTCTTTTTCTATTGCTTTTTCTTGTATAATTTTCGTATCAATTCCTGCTCCATCATCTTCTATTTGTATAATAATATTAGAACTGGAAAGCATAGCTTTAAAAAAAATCTTTCCTTTTCTATTTTTATTTTTCAATTCTCTTTCTTCAGGAAACTCTATGCCGTGGTCTATACTATTTCTAATAATGTGCATTAATGGATTTGTCAGTTCGTCTAATATTGTTTTATCTAGCTCAGTATCAACACCTTCTGTAATAAATTCTACATCTTTTCCTAATTCACTTGATAAATCTCTGACAAGTCTTTGAAAATTTACCAACTTATGTCTTATGGGTACGAGACGAATGTCAAAAGCATTATTTCGCAAACGAACAGAAAGTTTTTGTATATTTTCGGAAACATTGCTTAATTGTGTGATATTATTATTTTTAGCAATCAAATTTAATTCTGCTTGTGTAATAACAAATTCACTCACAAGATTCATTAATTCATCTAATTTGTCAGAATCAACTCTTATATTTTTTGTTTTTTGCTCAGAAAATTGAAAAATATTATTTTTTTTATTAATCTTATTTTTTTCTTTTTTTTTCTTTTCCTTTTCTTCAATAATAAAATTTTTTTTATTATTTTCAATAAAATTTTTTAAATTTTCTATATTTATTTTTTCTTCTAATAATTTTTTTTTAATTTCTTCGTTAAAATTTTCGTGTAAAAATAGATTCTCATTTGATAATTTATAAACTTCATATTCTAAATCTACAAAAATAAAAATATCATCTATTTCTTCCTTTGGTTTATTTGTTACCAAATAAATTTCCCAAAATAAAAAACAATTTAATGGATTTTTTTTTGATAAGGTTTCCTTCTTTATATGAGGAAAAACCTTAAATTCTCCAATTTCATCAATCTCTTCGAAAATAGAAAAAATATTTACTCCTCTTAAAAAAATGTCTTTTTCTGGAAAAAAATTTATATAATAAGTTGAAAACTTATTTTTATTATTTTCTTCTTTTTTTTTATTGTTTTTCCCTAATGTTGGATTTTCTATATCAATTTCATTTATAAACTCTAAAATTTCGGCAAAAAATTTTTCATAAGAACTTTTAAATTCTATATTAGATAATTCACTATCTTCTAACAAATTTCTAAGAATATCTACAGAATTTAAAGTAATATTTAGAATTTTATCAGAAATCTCTAATTTACCGTCTCTAATAAAATCATAAATAGTTTCCAAATGGTGAGTTAATTCACCAATTTTTTCGAAACCGTACATAGCACTTACACCTTTTAAATTGTGCATAACTCTAAAAATTCTTTCTATTAGTTCCTTATTTTTTGGTTCTTTTTCTATAATTAATAAATCGCTTTCCAAATCAGAAATCAATTCTGATGCGTCTTCTATAAAACGTTCTTTAAAATCTTCCATTATTTCAATGCTTTTTCAACTAATTTAGTAAAATTTTTAAAACTAAAAGGTTTTTGTATCCATCCTGTTATTCCAGCTCTTTGTGCTCGTCTTTTTTTCTCTACACTTTTTTCTGTTGTTAATAATAATATTGGAATATATTTATAATTTTTCATATTTCTAATTCTTTCTACCAGAGTTATGCCGTCCATATTTGGCATATTTTGATCTGTAATTAGCAAATCAATTTCTCTCCCATCGAAAAATTTTAAAGCTTCTAAACCATCAGCAGCTTCCAATATATTATAACCATATCTTCGTAAAGTAATACGAGTTACATATCTTGTATTTTCAAAATCATCTACAAGCAAAATTGTTTTTTTCATTTTTTTTCATTTTTTTATTACAAAAATAAAAAAAATTATAAAATATATATATTTTTTTTTTATTTAAAAAAAATAAATTCTAATTTGCATAATAATTAATATTTTTATGAAAAAAAAAATACAAAATCATAGTTTTCATATTCCTGTTATGGGAATTGGTTACACGGTAGATACTCCGATAAAAGTTGCTCAATATGGTATTTCATCTGTAATTTCTTTGGTTGATGATGTTCTTATGGAAAAGATGCGAGAGGTTTACAGTTTAAAATTTGATATGCCGTTTTTTTCTATTTCTGATAAAATAAACGATTTTAGAGCAAAAAGAATAACTGCATATTTGAATATGGTAAATAAAATAGTAGAAAAAAAATCATTAGGAATTAAAAATTCTATAAAAGAAAAATCTAAAGAATATGAAAAATATATAGAATTATTACCTGCTTTTTCTGATATAAAAGAAAAAATTGAAGACTTTTTAAAAAATTATGATTTTTTTAAAGAAAATAAAAACTTCTTAAATTTTTCTACGGGTTCAATAGATGTAAATATAATGACAAAACTCGACAAGAAAAATTTTTGTAAAGGAAAAGAATTAGAGGATAAATATAATGACGCACATTCTGCTTTACGTGGTTTTGCAAACAGCGAATTAAATTCATCTCTTGTTTTGTCTGCTGGAATGAATACAAAATTATATTCTTATTTAGAAAAATTCGAGGATTTTTATCCAAAAAAAGACAATTCTTTCAAGAAAAAAATTATTTTAAAAGTTAGCGATTATCGCTCTGCTTTAATTCAAGGGAAATTTCTCGCGAAAAAAGGTCTTTGGATTTCTGAATACAGGATAGAATCTGGACTAAATTGCGGTGGTCATGCTTTTGCAACAGAAGGATATTTAATAGGTCCTATTTTGGAAGAATTTAAAGAGAATAAAAAGTTTTTAATTCAAACAAATTATGAGATTTTTTGTAATTCTTTAAAAGAAAAAAAACTTTTTGTTCCGGAAAAAAAATATTGTAATATTAGGATTACAGCACAAGGAGGAGTTGGTACGACTAAAGAGCATAATTTTTTGATGAAACATTATAAACTTGATTCTATTGGCTGGGGAACACCATTTATGCTTGTTCCAGAAGCAATTAGTATAGATGAAAATACTTGTAAATTACTTGGAAAATCTGAAGAAAAAGATTTATATATGAGTGAAATTTCGCCACTTGGTGTATTGTTTAACAATTTAAAAAACAATACAAAAGATATAGAAAAAATAAATAATATAAAAAAGAACAAAATTGGAAGTGTTTGTACAAATAAATATCTTGTTTCTAATACAGAATTTACAAAAAAGCCAATTTGTACAGCTTCAAGGCAATATCAAATTTTAAAAATCAAGGAGCTTGAAGATAAAAATTTAAATGCAGAAGATTATAAAAAATCTTACAATAAAATTGTAAATAAATCCTGTATTTGTGTTGGGCTTAGTACTTCAACTTTACTTGTAAATAGCTTAGATACCAATAAAATTGGTGAAGGAGTTTCTGTTTGTCCGGGTCCAAATATGGCTTATTTTTCTGAAATTGTTTCTTTAAAAAAAATGATAAATCATATTTATGGAAAAATAAATTTAATTTCGAAAAATAATAGACCAAATATGTTTTTGAAAGAATTAGAAATGTATGTAGATTATTTTAAAAATAAAATAGAAGAAACGTCGCATCCAATAGCAAAAAAACAATCTAAATACTTTAAAAAGTTTTATAAAAATTTGAATAATGGAATAGAATATTATAAAAATAAATTCTCTGACTTCAAAGAAAATATGGAAAAAGATTTAGAAAAATTTAAAAATGAAATATACAAAGAGAACTTAAAAATATAATTTTTTTTATTTGTAAATTCATTAAAATTTTGGAGTTTTTTGGAAAAAATTTTTTTTAAATAAATTATTAAAATTTTGGAGTTTTTTGGAAAAAATTTTTTTTAAATAAATTATTAAAATTTTGGCGTTTTTTGGAAAAAATTTTTTTTAAATAAATTATTAAAATTTTGGTGTTTTTTGGAAAAAATTTTTTTTAAAATAAATTATTAAAATTTTGGTGTTTTTTGGAAAAAATTTTTTTTAAATAAATTATTAAAATTTTGGCGTTTTTTGGAAAAATTTTTTTTAAATAAATTATTAAAATTTTGGTGTTTTTTGGAAAAATTTTTTTTAAATAAATTATTAAAATTTTGGCGTTTTTTGGAAAAAATTTTTTTTAAATAAATTATTAAAATTTTGGTGATTTTTGGAAAAAATTTTTTTTAAATAAATTATTAAAATTTTGGTGTTTTTTGGAAAAAATTTTTTTATTTTTTATTCAATCCTAAAAATTCTTTGTTGAAAAAGTTTTAATTTTTCCTTTATCGTTATAAATTAAATATGCTTGCAAATTTGTATTTTTTTCTAAAAAAATTTTTGTTTTTTCTAAACCCATAACCATAAAAGCAGTAGCAATGGCATCAGCAAAAATACAATCCTCGGTAATAACTGTCACACTTAATAAAGAATCTCTAACAGGATAACCCGTTTTAGGATTTATAGTATGAGAATATTTTACTCCTTTTTCTTCGTAAAAATTTCTATAACTTCCAGACGTTGCTAAACTTTTATTATTTAATTCTAAAATAATTTGTAATTCTCTATCTGACAAATTAGTGTTTTCCAAAGGTTTATCTATTCCTATTCTCCAAGCTTTAGATTTTTCATTAAAACCTTTTACTTTTACTTCTCCTCCTATTTCTACTAAATAATTTTTAATATTGTTTTTTTCCAAAAAATAAGAAACAATATCAACAGAATAACCTTGTGCTATGGCATTTGCATTTAAAGTAATTTTATTATTTTCCTTAAAAATTTTTCCATCTTTTAAAGTAATTTTTTCAAAACCAACAAATTGTAAAATACTATCAATTAAATTTTTTGTTATATTTTCTTTATTTTTTAAACCAAATCCCCAAGCATTTACAAGCGGAGCAACTGTCAAATCAAAATAAGAATTACTAAATTTATGAATTTCTTTTGATTTTAAAAAAAGTGTTTTAAAATAATTATCCAAAATAACTTTTTCATTTCTATTAACCTTAGAAATTATAGAATTTTTATTATAAATTGACAAAGAATTATCAAATTCTAATAAAAGAGAATCTATTTCTTGAAATAAATTCATATCATTTTCGTAAATGATATGAAAACTCGTACCTTGTGCAAAACCAAAATTTTTAAAATATTTTTTTTGGTTTTTTTTACAAGAAAAAAAGAAAAATATTAAAATGATAATAAAAAAATACTTTTTCATAATTTTAAAAAAAAATTTTTTTTCAAAAAAAACAAAATTTTTATAATTTAAAATTTAATAAAAAAAAAATGGAATTTAAAAATAAATTCCACTTTTTTTATTAAATTATTTTTGATTTTTTATTTAACTACAACAGAACCTTTTTTGTAAGAAAATCTAATGAAACCTTTTTCCCCTACTTTTAAATTATCTTCAGTATTTACTTCTGTAATTTTAATAGCAGCATAAGTTTCACCATTTCTTAAACGAGCTAAATAAATATCATTTACTGCAACTCCAGTAACAATAGTATCTCCTCCTATGAAAAGTGCTATCGCATCTTCAACAGTTCCTGTTTCATAATTAAAATCAGTTACTTTAACGAAAGTAGTAGCATTTCCTGTTCCTGCTTCCCAACCATTAACAAAATCTCCATTTGATGGAGAAACATTTTTCATATCCTTATTTGCTTCAACATCACCAGCAGCTAAAGTCGTTCCACTTACTAAATTAAAAGCAGCATCATCTTGTCCCCAAGTATGACCAATAGTACCATTTGCTTCAATACCAAAATCTGTTCCTTCAGGTGTAGCTTCAACGATAGTAAAAGTTTTAACAACTTCATTAGAAGTTTCAGCATCTGTTACTTTAAAAGTAATAGTAACATCACCAGTGTTTGTTAAAGGTACTATGTAAACATAGGTTAGTGTTTCATTCTTAGTGCTTATATCTATATTATCTGTTGTTATGCTGTCTTCAACTTCAAAAAGATCTGCAGTAGTAGCAGTCAAAGCAGTACCTTCTCCACCTAAAATACTTGGTATAACTTTGAAAGTTTTAAGTTTCTCGTTAGAACCAATAACAATAGTGTAAGTTACAGTTGTACCTTGTTCATAAGCTGATGCTACAACTTCCGTAACTGTAATTGATGGTTTAATTACTGGATCTTCATCATCTTCAGTACACGATGTTAAAAACCCAAAAGACATTAACATAAAAAAAGCCATTAACAAATTTAACTTTCTCATAATTTTTTCTTAAAAAATATTAAAATATTAAAATTAATTATTAAAATTACGGCAAAATTAAAAAAATATTTTATAATAAAAAATTTTTTTTTAATTTTTTTTAATTTTTTTTAAAATATTCTCAATAAGTTCTACAGAAAATGGTTTTTCAACAAAACCGTCAAAATTTTCATCATCTAAATCTAAAGATTTATGTGCAGAAATCACAAAAACAGGAGTTCTATTTTTTGGGTATTGCATTTTACGAATATTATAAATTGCCTCTAAACCATCCATAATTGGCATTTCTATGTCCATAAAAATTGCATCAAAATTTTCTTTTTCTAAAATATTAATACATTCTTTTCCATTTTTTGCCATTATGCATTCGTAATCAAAAATATCAATTATTTCTTTTAAAATTAAACGATTATAAACTTGATCATCGACGACTAATATTTTCATATTTATATTTTTTCAAATTTCACAAAAACTTTAGGAAGTTTTTTTTTTATAATTAATTTTTTCTTATCAGAAATAGGATTTCCTTCCAAATCAAGAATTTTTAAATTTTCTAAGTTTTCTAAACCGTCAGGCAAAAACTCAAATTTATTATAAGCCAGATTCAAATAACAAATTTTTTTACAATTTTTTATAGAAAGCGGTAAATTTTTAACTTCGTTATTTGAAATATCAAGAATAAGTAAATTTTTTAAATTTCCAATTTTACTTGGTAATTCTTTTAAATTATTATTATTTAAATATAGTTCTTCTAATTCTGTTAGTTCACAAAAGCTTTCAGGTAGGAATTCTATTTCATTTTTTTTGCATTCTATACGATTTAATTTTTTTAAATTAGAGATTTTTTCTGGAAAACTTGAAATTTGATTTGCATTTAAATTTAAGATTTTAAGATTTTTTAAATGTAAAATTTCTTCAGGAAACTTTGTAAAAGCATTACCATAAATACTTAAAATTTGCAAGTTTTTTAACAAAATAATTTTTGGATGTAATTTTGTTAAAAAATTCCCCCAAAGATCTAATTCTTGTAAATTTCTTATTAAACCGATTTCTTTTGTTAATTTTCTCATCTTTTGAAAATTCAAATCCAAACGATAAGCCCTATTAACTTCAGAATAAGCTCCTACTATAGAATTATATTTTTCTTTTTCTTGAAGTTCTTTTAAAGAAAATAATTCGTTTTGTGAAAATGAATTTTCAAAAATAAAAAATATAAAAATTAATAAAAAATATCTCATATTTTATAAAAATCAAAATTTTAATAAAAAAAACAATTAAAGAAATTTTAATAAAAAATGATTTTTTTTTTAATGTTTTTAAATTAAAAAAAA
>NBLL01000015.1 GCA_002084355.1 Bacteroidetes bacterium 4572_128
TTGTCCATTTTTTAATTTGTTCGGTTTTTTGTTTATCCAAATAAAGATGGAATTGATTTCAAGTATGCAAAAAAATTCCATAAAAAAATTTCGCTTGTTTTTCTTAATAATTCGTCCAAAATTTTAACATTTCTTAATTTCAAAATAAAAAAATTTTTTTCAAAAAAACGTCCAAAATTTTAATATTTTTTAATCTCAAAATAAAAAAAATTTTTTTCAAAAATTGTCCAAAATTTTAATATTTTTTAATTTCAAAATAAAAAAAATTTTTTTCAAAAATCGTGAAAATTTTAATATTTTTTAAATTTCAAAAAAAAAATTTTTTTTTCAAAAAACGTGAAAATTTTAATATTTTTTAATTTCAATTAAAAAAAAATTTTTTTCAAAAAACGTGAAAATTTTAACATTTTAAATTTAATAATGTGCGGTGAAAACACCGCAAGCACAGAAATTTAAAAAAATATATAATTTTTTTTATAATTTTTATAATTTACAATATTTGTGTTTTATGGATTTAATATAATAAAAATTTGTTTTAAATGTTCAATATCTAAACTATCAAAAGATTAGATTCATGATATTGATATTTATTAAAAATAAAATTTTTTTAATAAAACAATTATTTTTTTATAATTTTAAAAACTTCTATTTCAAAAATTAAACTTGCAAAAGGAGGAATAAAATTTTTCAATCCATTTTCTCCATAAGCAATTTCTGACGGAATAATTAATTTTGCTGTTGTGCCTTCCTGAGTTTTTAAAAATGCTTCTTCCCAAGCAGGAATAAATTGACTATTTCCAAGCACAAACTTAAACTTTTCTTTTCGACTATAAGATGAATCAAATATTTTTCCATCTATAAAACTTCCAATATAATGTGCAATAATTATATCTCCTTTTTTGGCTTTTTTACCTTTACCTTTTTTTGTTTCTATGTAATATAAGCCGCTTTTTGTTGGTTTTACTGTTACGTTTGTACGTTTTAAATAGTCATTTAAAATTTGGTTTTCTTTTTTTTTATTAGAATGATAAGCTATTCTTCTTTCTTCGGAAAATTCTTCAAAAGTCTGAAAACCAATTAATTCTATTTCAAAAATTAAAATATCACCAGCTTTTAAAAAACTTGGTAATTCTCTATTTTTTGTAATTTCATAAAAATTATTTGCGTCAATTTTAAATTTTGCTTTCTCGCCAATTTTCATCAAAGAAATTGCTTCTTCTATGCTGGCATTTTCATAAGATGGTTTTTTAAATTGCATTTTCAAGTTTTTTGCATCTTGTAAAATACTATCTTTTTCTGTAGAATATTTTAAGTTCATAATTAAAATATCACCTATTTTGGGCTTTTTACTGTTTTCAACTTTTTTAATAAAAAAGTATTCTAAACCAGAATTATTTTTTTTAAATTTATTTTCTTCAGAACAAGAAAATAAAAATAAAATAATAATTATTGTAAAATAAATATTTTTCATTTTTTATATTTTTTTTTTGTAAAATTAAAAAAAAAAATAATTTTGTAAAAAAATTAAAATAAAAATTATGAATCTTGTTTATAATAATAAATTTTTGGAAATTTATTTTGAAATGGAAAAATCTTTAATAGTTTTTCAATGGGAAAAAATCACGGAAGAAGCTTCTGAAGAGGATTTCAAAGAATGGAATAGAAATTTAGTTAAAATGGTAGAAGTATATAGACCTAAATTTATATTGTCTATCAATATTTATTATTTTTTTATAATTAATGTTGAATTACAGGAATGGTCAGTAAAAAATATTTTTGAAAAATTTCAAGCTTATGGCGTTAAAAAATTAGCAATGATAGAAAGTGACGATTTTATCTCTCAAATTTCATTAGAGCAATTTGTTGATGAAGGCGAAGAACTTTTATTAACAAAATATTTTGTTGAAAAAGAAGACGCAATGAAATGGTTTGAGAAATAAAATATTTTCAAAAAAATATTTTTTTTTAATTTTTTATTTATAATTTTATAAAATGTTTGAATTTGCAAATCCAGAATATTTTTATTTTTTATTTTTATTACCAATTTTTTTATTTTTATTTTATTTGTCTTTATTTTTTAAAAAAAAGGCAATTAAAAAATTTGGAGATTTTGAAATAGTAAAACAATTAATGCCAGAATTTTCTAACTCTCGTCCACAGATAAAATTCTTTTTTTTAATAATTTCTTTATTTTTTTTAATTTTTGCCATTTCTCAGGCTCGTTCTGTTTCAAAAATAAAAACTGAAAATAAAAGTCAAAAAGGTATAGAAATAATGATTGCTTTGGATATTTCTAACAGTATGATGGCTGAAGATATTAAGCCAAATCGTTTAGAAAGTTCAAAAAGAGCAATTTATAGGCTAATAGAAAAACTTGAAAATGACAAAATTGGTTTAATAGTTTTTGCTGGCGAAGCTTATATTCAATTACCATTAACAACTGATTTTCAAGCAGCTAAAATGTTTTTAAATAATATAGACGTTGGTTTTATAAATAAACAAGGTACATCTATAAGTTCGGCAATAGAATTAGCTATGAGTTCTTTTTCTCCGGAAAATGATAAAAATAAAGCTTTAATTATTATTACAGATGGAGAAAATCACGAAGAAGATGCAATAAAAATTGCCGAAGAAGCAAGAAAAGAAGAAAATATTTTTGTTCATACTGTTGGAATGGGATTACCAAAAGGAGCACCAATTCCTGTAAAAGGAAAAAGATCCTATAAAAAAGATAAAAATGGAGTAACAGTAATTTCAAAGTTAAATGAAAAAACACTTGCAGAAATTTCAAAAGCCGGAGGAGGAATTTATGTAAGAGCAAACAACGCAACAACAAGTTTAAATATTTTATTTAAAGAAATTAGCAAAATGAGTAAAAGTGAAATAAAAATAAGTAAGGCAGAAGATTTTGAAAATTATTTTCAATATTTCATTGCTTTGAGTTTATTTTTTTTAATCTTGGAATTTATGATTTTAGAGAAAAAAAATAAATTTTTCCAAAAATTCAATCTGTTTGAAAAAAAAATTAAATAAAAAAAAGTTCCTTTCAATTAAAAATTGAAAGGAACTTAGAAAATAAAAAAATGATATTTTTTAAAAAAAAGAAAATTATTTATTGTTTTAATTTTCCTTTAATATCTTTAATATCTTTTGAAATTTCTTTCACATCGCTATCATTTAATTCTTTTTTGATACTATTAGTTGCTTTTTTAAACTCATTTATTCCTTTTCCAAGTCCTTTTGCTAATTCAGGAATTTTTTTAGAACCAAAAAGTAAAAGTGCCACAAGAAAAATTATAAAAATTTCAGCACCACCCATTCCACCTATAAATTGTAACATATATATAATTTAAAATTTTTTTATTTATCAAAAATAAAGAAAAATTTTTATTTTAAAAAAAAAAATTAAATATTAAAAATAATCTTTCATTTTTTCAAAAAAATTTTTTTCTGTTTTGGAAGGTTTTGGATTAAAATTATTTGATTTTTTTAATTTTTCTAATAATTTTTTTTCTTCTTTTGTAAGAAATTTTGGTATCCAAACATTTATAGTAAGTACTAAATCTCCTCTTCCATAGCTATTTACACTTGGTAAACCTTTATTTCTTAGACGTAAAATTTTCCCAGATTGTGTTCCAGCGTGAATTTTTATTTTAACTTTGTGTTCCAAAGTTGGAACTTCGGCAATAATACCAAGTGCTGCTTCTGGAAAACTTATATGTAAATCATAATGCAAATCATTTTCATATCTGATAAAATCTTTATGTTTTTCTTCTTCTATCAAAACAAATAAATCTCCATTTATTCCTCCACGACGAGCAGCATTTCCTTTTCCACTCATAGAAACTTGCATTTCATCTGAAACTCCCTTAGGTATATCTATACTAATTGTTTCTTCTTTTTTTACAATTCCTTCGCCATAACAATTTTTACATTTATTTGTTATAATTCTTCCTTCTCCGGAACAATGTGGGCAAATAGATGAAGTTTGCATTTGTCCGAGTATTGTTCTTGTTATTCTTGTTACTTGTCCAGTTCCTCTACAAGTTGAGCATGTATCATAAGAAGAACCTCTTTCTGCACCAGTTCCATTGCATGATTTACAAGAGATATATTTTTTTACTTTTATCTTTTTTGTTACACCATTTAAAATTTCTTCCAAAGTTAATTTCATTTTTACTCTTAAATCTGCACCTTTTGAAACTCTTCTACCTCTTTCTCTTCCGCCGCCGCCAAAACCAGAAAAACCAGAAAATCCACCGAAAATATCTCCAAACTGGCTAAAAATATCTTCCATATCCATATTTTGTCCACTAAAACCACTGCTTCCACTTAATCCACTGTGTCCAAATTGGTCATAACGTTTTCTTTTTTCCTGATTATTTAGAATTTCATAAGCTTCTGCTGCTTCTTTAAATTTTTCTTCAGCTTCCTTATTATTTGGATTTTTATCTGGATGATATTTTATTGCTTGTTTTCTGTATGCTTTTTTTAAATCTTGTTTAGAAACATCTTTAGTTACCCCAAGAACTTCATAATAGTCCCTTTTTGCCATATTTTTTTATTTAAAAATTTTTTGCAAAATTAAAAATTTTTAAATAAAAAAAACAATTATTTTTTTAATAAAATTCATTTTAATTTTTTTGAATTTAAAATGAAAAATTAAAATATTTGATTTTGTTATAAATTTTAGATTAAAATTCATCCAAAATTTTAAGACTTTTTGAAATAATAAAAAAATTTTTTTAAAAATTCATCCAAAATTTTAATTTTTTATAAAATTAAAAAATTTTATTTTAAAATAAAAAAAAAATTTTTTCAAAATTCGTCCAAAATTTTAATTTTTTATAAAAAATTTTATTTTGAAATTAAAAATTTTTTTTTTCAAAATTCGTCCAAAAATTTCAAGATTTTTTATTTTGAAAAAAAATTTTTACAAAATTCATTCAAAATTTTAATTTTTTATTTTGAAATTTAATTTTTTTTTTTAAATTAAAAATCATTAAAATTTTGATATTTTTCAAAAAATATTTTTTTTTAATTTAAAAAAAGTAAAAATTTTTACGAATTTTTTAGGGAAATTTTTTATAAATAAAAAAATAAAATATTTTATTTGCTTTATTAAAGCAAACGTAGTGGGCCCACACGGGTTTGAACCATGGACCCCCTGATTATGAGTCAGGTGCTCTAACCAACTGAGCTATAAGCCCAAGAAAATATATTCAATATTTTCATTCGTTTGCGTTGCAATTTTAGGAAATGTTTTTTATTAAACCAAAAAAAATAAGAACTTTTTTTTTTTTTTTTTATAAGTAATTGATTTTTAAAGATTTATTTTTTTTAACCTACAACAATTTCTATAAAATTATCTTCTAAAAGATACTTATTTGCTAATATATTTAACTCTTTTGGCCTAATAGTTTGCAATTTTTTTATGAAATTTTCAAAGTAAGAATAATCTAAATTATATTCTAACAGATTTTTAAAAACACTTGCATTTGCAAAAGCTCCATCAAAAGAACGTAACATTTCTCCCAAATAATAATTTCTTACAAGTTCTAATTCTTCTTCACTTATTAGTTCATTCCTTAATTTCTTCATCTCAAAATAAACCTCATTTATAGATTTCTTAGCGAGGTCTTTTCCAACTTCAGAACTAATTAATAAATAACTTGTACCTTTCAAAACTGCTAAATATGAATAAATTCCATAAGTATAAGCTTTATCTTCTCTGATATTTGACATCAAACGTGAACCAAAATAAGAACCAAAAACTTTGTTCAAAATTTCCATTCCTTGAAAATCTTTGTGAGATTTATTAAATAAAAATTTCCCTAATCGTAAACTAGATTGCAAAGAATTTTCTTTTAAAATAAAATGATTTTTTTCTTTTTCGGTATTTATAATTGTTTCTATTTTAGAATTTTTAATATTTTTAACAAAATCTAAACCACCAAAATGTTTATTCAATAAATCAAATAAATTTTTTTTTATTTTTCCAGAAACAATAATTTTACAATTTTCTGCATTATAAAATTTTTTGTGAAATTCTTTTAATTCTTGTATAAAATTTACTCTTGAAAAATCTGATATTTCAACTTTTTTTCCAAAAGGATGTTTTTTTCCAAAGAGAACTTCTTTAAATTTTATATCAGCGATAGTTTCTATTTTTTCTTTAGAAATATTAAAACTTTGCTTAGCTCTTTCTATAAAATTTTTCACTTCTTTTTCAGGAAAAGAAGGATATTTAATAATCTCCTCAAAAATAGGCAAAATTTTTTCTATATGTTTATTTAAAGAATATAAAACAAGACTGGAAGAATACTTACCAACAGATTTTTTTAAATAAGAGCCGAAGAAATCCATTTTTTTTGATATTTCAGAAGAAGAAAAATTTTTTGTTCCCTCATATACTAAAAGATTTGTAAAACTCGCAACCAAAGATTTTTTTTGATGAAAAATACCACCTTCAAAAATAAAATCTATACAAATTAGATCTTCTGAATTTGCATCTATGAAATATAAAGGAATTTTGTTTTTTAACAAAATTTTTTGTGGATTTAAAAAATTTATTCTTTCTATTTTTTTAAAAATAGGTGCTTTTTTTCTATTTAACATAAATATTTTTTTTGAAAAAAATTTTTCAAATTTAGTTTATTTTTTGATAAATTTTTATTTATAAAAAATACAAATTTTTTTTAAATAAAAAATTTTATAATTGCATAAATTTTGCAATTATATTTTTTTTTTTTTAAATTTTTTTATATAATTATGAGAATTAAAATTTATTATATTCTGTTTTTTTGTTTGATTTTAAAATTTAATAATTTTTATGGACAAGAATTATCTAATAATGAAAAAAAAAAAGTAAAAAATTTTAAAGAACTTATCAAAGGATATAAAAATGATGGCGATTATAATCAAGCAGCTCATTTTTCTAATCAAATTGCTTTTATTTATTGGGAAAATAATTTAGACGAAAATGCAATCTATTATTTTTTAAATTCAATAAATTTTAATAAAGAAACAGGAAATACAAATGCAATAAAATCTATTTATAGGAATATCGGTTTAATTTATTCTGATAAAAATCAATATAGCATGGCACTGGATTATTTTCAAAAGAGTTTAAAATATGCTAAAGATATGCGAAAAAAAACAAGTTTAATGATTGCGTACATAGATGTTGCAACTATGTTTCAATATCTTAATAAACCAGAAAAATCTATAAAAAATATGTTATTAGCTTTGGAAATTGCGAGAGGTTTAAATGATACAAAATTTCTTGCAATTTGTTTTAGAAATCTTGCCGATGATAGTAAAAAAATAGGAAATAATGAAAATTATGAAAAATATTTCGATAATTACTCTAATTATTCTGCTATTGTCCAAAAAGAGAAATTGGAAAAACAAAAAAAGAAAAATAAAAAAGAGATTTCTAGGATAAAAGATTTAACAAAAAAAGCAAAAGAAAAAAATAAAGAATTAGAAGAAAAATCTTTAAAAAAAGAAAAAGAACTTAGAAAGAAAAATAATGAACTAAAAAAAGCAAAAATTTATTTATATGATATCCAAAGAGAAAGTGAAGCAAAAGAAGAACAAATTGAAGATTTAAATAGAAAATCTAATTTGCAATTAGAACTAATAAAACAAAAAGAAAAGCAACTTCAAACAGATAGATTAGTAAAAACATTATTAATGCTTGGAATATCTATGGTAATTATAATTGTTATAATTTTGTATAGAAATTACAAACAAAGAGAAAAAATTAACTCAGAATTAAATTTAAAAAATAGAGAAATACAAAAAAGAAGTAGAGAAATTAAGCAACAAAATGAAGCAATAAAAATTAGTAGGAATCATCTGAGAGCAAAAACACAAGAAGTAGAAGAAGCATTAGAAAAAATTAAAATTCAAAATAAAAATACAGAAGATAATTTGGATTATGCTAAAGATATTCAGAAAGCAATTTTTCCTCCTCAGAAAAAATTGAATAATTTTTTTACAGAGTCTTTTATTTTACTTAAACCTAAGGATATTGTCAGCGGTGATTTTTTTTATTTTAAAAATTTAAAAAATGATATTTTTTTAATTGCTGCCATAGATTGCACAGGCGAAGGAGTTTCGGCTTCTTTAATTTCTGTTGTTGGTTATAATTTGTTAGATAAAATTGTCTCGAAAGAAAATTTTAAAAATGCAAATGAAATTTTAGAAAAACTTGATAAAAATTTTTCCGAAACTTTAAAACAAGAACAAAATAAAAATGATGATTCTATGAAAATCTCTTTATGTTTAGTAGATAAAAAAAATAAGAAAATAAGTTTTGCGGGCGCAAATCAAGATTTGTTATTAATACAAAATAATGAAATAAATGTTTTAGAAGGAGAAAAAATTAATATTGGTGGAAATAAAAAATTTCATAAATTTGTTAACAAATTTGCAGATTTAAATGAAAATATTACAACTTGTTATTTATTTTCTGATGGTTATTCAAAACAAATTGGACGAACTTATAAAGTTTTTAATAAAACAAATTTTCATAAATTATTAAGAAGAATTCACGATAAAAAAATGATAGAACAGAGAGAATTGTTAGATAAAAATTTCGACACTTGGAAAGGCAAAAATCAAAAACAATTAGATGATGTTTTAGTTATAGGTTTTAATATTTAAAAAAAAATGACATTTTTGAAAAAAATTTTTTTAATTTTCAATTAAAAAATTATTAATTCGTTATTTGTAATAATTATTATTCTTTTAAATTTATTAAAAATGAAAAAAAACATTTTTCTTATTACTTTAGTTCTTGTATTTTTCAATATAAATTTTTGCTTTTCTGAAAATTTATCTAAAATAATTATCATAAAAGGAAAAGTTTTAGATGAAGAAACTGGCGAAGGAGTTGCTTATGCAAATATTGGGGTTGTTGATACTTATATAGGTAATGCTTCCAATTTTGACGGCGATTTTGAAGTTAAAATACCGAGAAAATATAAAGATAAAAAAAACTTTTCCCAAAAAGCTATAAAATAGAAAGTGTAGAAATTGTTTCAAAATCTAAAGTTTATATGAAAATGCTAAAAACAGCAATAAAAAAACTAAATGAAAATTATTTGCAAACAGCTTTCAATTATGATATTTATTATAAAGAAGAAAAAAAAATTAATGATAAAATAGATAGGGTTCGCCAAGCGGCTGTAAAACTTTATGATGCAAATGGTTATACAAGAGGAAATAGCTACAGAGTTTTTAAAGAAAGGTCTTATAAATTTTTACAAGTAAAAAAGAATTTCGATTCAAAAAATTCATTAATTTCTGGAACGACAAAATTAGATGATCTTCTGGAAATGGATATAGTTAGAATTAGAGCTAACGTTCTCGATAGTAATCATTTAAGAAATTATGATTTTAAATTATTTGAAAAAACAACTTATGAAGACGATACAATTTGGGTTATAGATTATAATTTAAAAGAGCCTTCTTTAAATAGAACAGGAGATTATTATGCAACAGAATACAAAGGAAAAATTTATATTAATCAAAAAGATTTTGCTGTTGTAAAAAATGAAACTTTTGCAAAATCTTCTAATTATTCAAAACTTGGACGTTCATTTTATGTAAATGAAAAAAGACAAACTTGGAAACCGATTTCTATAGAATATGATTTTACAGTAATTTATAAAAAGCATAAAAAAAATTATTATTTGAGTTATGTAAATTATAACCGTCATCACATTTTTGAAAATAAAAAAAATTCTAAAAAAAAGACGGAAAATTTACAAACTGAAATGATTATAAATAAAATTACAACAACAAACGTTCAAGTAATTCAAAAACGCTCTTACTACGAAAATATAAAATATAATAAAAAATTTTGGGAAAATTATAATTACCTCTTAGATAAAAAAAATTAAAATTAATATTGAAATTTGCAATAAAAAAATCATTAAAATTTTGGCGTTTTTTTGAAAAAAATTTTTTTATTTTGAAATTAAAAAATGTTGAAATTTTGGACAAATTATAAAAAAAAAATTTAACATTTGTTTTGGTTTGTTAAAATTTTGGACGAATTATAAAAAAAAAAATTTAACATTGGAGGTTTTTTTTTAACCTCCAATGTTTTGGTTTATTAAAAATTTTTCTCATTCCTCATTAAAAATTATTCTTCTATAAAAATAGATTTTCCAATTTTTTTTATTTCTTCATTATCATTATAGTTTTGTTTGTAACTATATTTGCTGTCGTACAACCATAATATTCTTGTTTTTCTATTTTTTGGTCTTTTCGGAGTGAAAGAATATCCGTCTGTAAAAATTATTAATCCGTCGTAAGATTTATTTTTATCTATATATTTCATTACAGGATTAAAATCTGTTCCTCCACGTCCTTTTATTTGAACTTTTTTAATGGCTTTTTTTAAAGTCATGGTTTTACCTTTTATTTCTGTGTCGAATTGTATTACATCTATTACTTCTATTCCATATTTGAAAAACCTATTTATAATGGAAAATGCTTTATTCAAATCTTTCGAGCTTACAGACCCACTGACATCAACAGCAACAAGTAATTTTGTAGAAAAAGTTCTGCGGCTTCCCATATATTTAAAACCATATCTTCGGCTTGGTTTCATGCGAGTTAATTTTCTGTTGCTTGACAATATAGAAGACATAAATGCTTTTAAAACAGTACGGTAATTGATTTTCGGTTTCAAAGAAGCTATTATTTGTTCTTTCAAATTTCCTGATATACTTCCCCAAGAATTATTTTGAATTGCAGTTTCTATTCTTTGATCTATTTGATTGGATATAAATTCATTAGGCGACCATCCAAAAGTATTTTCATAGCCAACTTCTTCATAATCAAAATAAATATCGTCATTATTCATTTCAACATTAGAATCTTTTTCTTTATTATTATCAGAATTTTCTTCTTCGTCATTTTCATTGCTATTTTTTTCTTCATCACTTTCATTACTGTTTCCATTTTTCAATTTTGAATTATTTTCTTCTTCATCTGATTCATATTTTTGAATGTCTTTTGCAAATTTTTCTATGATTTTATCATAATAAAACTCAAAATACTTCCTATTAAATTCATAAGTTCCGAAAAACTCTTCTGCTGTTTTTAATTTTTTCAAATCTTTATTATACTCTTTTATGGTAATGTTACTTGCAAGATATACGGCTTTCTTATTTTCTTTTTGACGTGAATATGGATGTTTTAATAAAATACGCATAACTTCCGTTGTCAAAACATCAGAAAGTTCTGATTCAGTTAAACTATTTATAAACTCATTATTATATTCAATTTTAGAATTTAATGTCCTAATTGTTTTTAGATTAGATTTGCTGATCATTCTGTGCGTAATCCATACAATAAATAATAATGGCTCTGTTATATACCATCTTTGGACTATTTCACTTATTTTTTCCTTAGCGGAAATATATTTTTTTCTTGACATATTTTTTATTTTTTTTACAAAAATATTTTTTTTTTTGTAAAAAAAATATTAAATTGCAAAAAAATAAAAAATGTGGTTGTCAGAAAAAAAAGTTAATAAATTATTAGCAAAATATTTTAAA
The DNA here is from genome assembly GCA_002084355.1 of Bacteroidetes bacterium 4572_128. Taxonomy (GTDB): domain Bacteria; phylum Bacteroidota; class Bacteroidia; order Bacteroidales; family 4572-128; genus 4572-128. The sequence goes on from NBLL01000015.1 coordinate 11,583, forward strand.
AAAGTAGAAAATCCTATCATTAGAATTGGTGAAGAAAAACAAAAGAATTTTTTTTCTTTTTTAAAAAAAGAGATAGAATCGCTCAGTAAATATAAACTTAAAACAGAAAGTGATTATTATGGTTTTGACCGTGGTAATAATAAAATGATCTTTGAAATAGATAATCCTTATTCAGATAAAACTTATGAATCTAATAAATATTATTTTTATTTTGATATGGAAAATAAATTGAATTTTGGCAGTTTATATGAAAACTTTTATTTTGATTCTGTAAAAAATCTTCTATCTTTTGCCGGAGCTTTGGAAGAAGAATTTAAATTTTACAGAGGTTGATTTTGCAAAAATAAAACTTAACGTAAAGATTTCTGACAGTTATTATATGGAGATGCAAATTCCATATAAAAATTTTCAAGAAACATTAATAAATGCAAGAGAAATTATTGCAAGTATGAAAGTTTTATACAAAAAAGGAATAAAAATGCAAGTAAAAAGATATACTGCGTCAAGTGGAGTATTTTAATAAAAATAAAAAATTATGAATTTAAGAATAATTAAAAAATTTTTCAGAAAAAAAGAAGTATATCATGAAAATGATATAGAAAAAATGTCTGCGGATATTAAAGAAATTGAAGAATATTTAAATTCTATTAGTAAATCAGATGGTTATTACTCTTGGATAAGTTTAAATTCTTATTATTTTAATAGAGATATTAAGCTATTATCATATAAAAATAAAGAACTTATTTTAAAAATAAAATTTAAACGTTTTTATAATAAAAATATTTATATTTATTATGATGATAATGATATACTAAAACTTGCGTTCATTTATTATTATAAACGTGAAGATAAAGTTATTATATTTAATGTTGGTAATTTAAAAGAAATAAAAGATTTTTTTCTTTTATCAAGAGAAAAAGAAGATGAAGCCTTAGAAAAAGAACGCATTGAAACTTTAAACGAAGAAAAATATATAAAAATTGCTAAGCTAAAATATAATGCTATGGTTGGTAAATTTAGAGCAATAGCAAATGAAAACGGTGTCGCTTTTACACATCATTCTTCATCTAATAAGATGTATTTTTATCTAAAAGTTTCTAAAAAAGATTTGTTGTTAATAACAATTCCTCGTAAAAATTTTAATGAAGCAATTATGAGACTTGAAAAAGAAATTAAGTATTTGATAGATCTTCATAAAGATGAAATCAGATTAAGAACTTATGCAATTCATCTTACAAGTTTAAATCCTCATTGGGAAGAGCCAGAAAGTTAAATTTTTATAATTTATTTTTTAAAATAAAAAATTATGTCAATAAAAATAGATGTTCCGGAGTTGAATGAAATATTAAGAATAACTCCATCAGAGCAAAATATTATGCTTGTTGGAAAACATGGCATCGGAAAATCAAAAATAATAGAAGATTTTTACCATAAGAAAAAAATGTCATTAGTATCTTTTTTTCTCGGTCAGATGAGCGACCCAGGAGATTTAATTGGATTAATGCACAAAGATGAAATAAGTGGACGCTCTATTTTTATGCCACCATTTTGGTGGCCCAAAGATAATAATCCCATTGTTCTTTTTTTCGACGAACTTAACAGAGCAAGACCAGAAATCCTACAGTCAATAATGGACTTGACTTTGAGTAAAAAATTAGCGGGACGTAAACTTCCAGAAGGAAGCATAATTATTTCGGCAATTAATCAGGGAGAAGAATATCAATTAACAGATTTAGACCCAGCATTAATATCACGTTTTAATATTTATGAGTTTGCTCCAACAACAGAAGACTGGTTAATATGGGCAGATAAAAATGGAATAGATGACAGAATTATTGAATTTATACAAAAAAACCCATCTTTTTTAGATGGAGATGATAAAAAAGATCTTTATAAGGATAATTTTTATTCGGACCTTAGCAAATCGCCAGACAGAAGAGCATGGGAAAGAGTATCTAATTTTATAAAAAATATAAAACAATTTGGTGATATTCACATAAAAACTATATCCGGAATTGTTGGATTGCAAGCAGCTTTTCTTTTTAAAAAATCCATTTCTGAGTATCTTAATATTAATCCGAAAGAACTTTTAATGAGTTTTGCAAAAAATAAAGATAAACTAAAAAAATTAAAATTTAATGAGTTTATATTTCTCAATGAACAAATTATGTTATGGATAAACGGTGAACATTATCCTAAAAATAAAAAAAGAACTGTTCTTAATAGCCTACATAATTACATAAAATATTTGCAAAAACAAAAAATTTATGAAGGAATAGCACATTTTGCTTCTATGTTTGAAAGATCTACATTTTCAAAAGCCACTGCTTTTATTCTTGTTGAATCTCCAAAAATTATGAAAATAATAGAAGAATATATTACTGATATTAAAATGTAAAATTATTAATGAGGAATAAAATTTTTTCTAAAATGACGGTTTTTTTTAATTTTTATTAGAAAATAAATTTTTTCCAAAATGACAGTTTTTTTAATTTTTATTCGAAAAAAAATTTTTTCCAAAATGACGGTTTTTTTTAATTTTTATTCGAAAAAAAAATTTTTTCCAAAATGACGGTTTTTTTTAATTTTTATTCGAAAAAAAATTTTTTCCAAAATGACGGTTTTTTTTAATTTTTATTCGAAAAAAAATTTTATTTTTTTTAATTTTTATTCGAAAAAAAATTTTTTCCAAAATGACGGTTTTTTTTAATTTTTATTCGAAAAAAAATTTTTTCAAAAATCGTCCAAAATTTTAATGATTTTTAAATTAATTAAAAAAATTTTTGCCTATCTAAGCTTTTTGTGAAATATAAATTTTATGAAATTAAAAAAATAAAATTAAAAAAAATGTTTTTTTTTGAAAAAATTTATTATTTGTAATAATTAAAAAATGAATACATACACAAAAAAACAAATATGGAAATTAATGCTATTTTTAATTGCTGTTGCCATAGGTTTGAGTTCGCTGTTGTACACAAATAAACTTGTGGCTGAAGGTGTTAGACAAATTGCAAATATAGAAAATTTAAATCAAGATATTAGTTTTGTTGTTGAAGTTATTACAAATAATAAAACTGTTCCAGTTATTCTCGTTGATGAAGAAGAAAAAATTATTACTTCGAGAAATCTCGACACAAGTAAAATGAGAGATGAAAAATATATCAAAAAACAATTATCTTTAATGAAAAAAACCGGAGAGAAGATAGAAATAGAACTTGCACAAGGACATAAAAATTTTGTTTATTATAGAGAATCAACTTTATTAAGTCAGCTTTTTTATTATCCATTCATACAACTTGGAGTAATATTTTTATTTATTCTTGTTTCATATTTTGCTTTTAGTGTTTCGCGGAAAGCCGAACAACATCAAGTTTGGGTGGGAATGTCAAAAGAAACTGCACATCAATTGGGAACACCAATTTCTTCTTTGATGGCATGGATAGAAATTTTAAAATTACAAAATCTTGACGAAGAAATTTTAAAAGAAATTTCTAAAGATGTAAAAAGATTGGAACTTATTTCAGATAGATTTTCTAAAATAGGCTCTAAACCTAAATTAGAAAATCTTAATTTAGCAGATATTTTAAAAACATCTGTAAAATATTTAAAAACAAGAACCTCTAAAAGAGTAAAATATATTTTGAATCTACCAAAAGAAGAAATTATTATTCCGATTAATTTAGCTTTATTTGAGTGGGTTATAGAAAATTTATGTAAAAACGCAGTGGATGCTATGAACGGTTTAGGACAAATAAATATTAATCTTATTAATCAAACTCAGGTTATTTATATAGATATAAAAGACACAGGAAAAGGAATTTTAAAAACAAATAAAAAGAATATTTTTAAACCAGGTTTTACAACAAAAAAAAGAGGATGGGGACTTGGACTTTCGCTGACAAAAAGAATTATAGAAACTAAAAATTTTGTAAAATTTTAAATCCAATTATCAAAATATCATCTATTTGTTCTTTTTCTCCCATCCATTCTATTATAGTCGTATTTAAAATTTCCTTTTGAACTTCCATAGGTTCTTTATGTATTTCTAATAATAAATTTTTGAAACGTCTCCTCATAAATTTTCGTCCTTTTTTGCCGCCAAATTGATCCTGATAACCGTCAGAAAAGATATAAAAAACAGTATCATCTTTTAGAGGAATTTCATATCTTGCAAAAGGTTTATTTTTTAATTTCCCACTTAGCATTCCTCCGATTGGCATCCTATCACCTTTTAATTGTTTCAGCTCTCCGTCTTCAACATAAAACAAAGGATTTTTTGCTCCGGAAAAATAACAAATATTTTTTTCTTTATCTATGACACAAATAGCCATATCCATACCGTCTTGATTTGCTGTTTCTTCTTGTTTTAAAGATATATTTATTCCTTTATGTAAATTTTCTAAAATTTTTGAAGTGTGAGTAATACCTTTTTGATTTACAATTTCATTTAAAATGGTACTGCTAATCATACTCATAAAAGCTCCGGGAACTCCGTGTCCAGTACAGTCCACAGCAGTAATAATTATTTTATTATCTTTCTCAGACATCCAATAAAAATCTCCACTGACAATATCTCGCGGTCTAAACAAAATGAAAGAATCTGGCAAAAGAGATTTTATTTTATTTTTCTGTGGCAAAATTGCCGCTTGTATTCTACTCGCATAACGTATACTGCCTTGTATATCTTCACTTTTTTTTCTAATTTCGGAATGTTGTTTTTCAATTTCATCCTTTTGTATAGTTATTTTGTCATTTTTATGAAGAAGCAAACTATTTACTTCACGAATACTTTTATTCTTTTTCTCTATTTCTTTTTTCTGATATTTTAATAAAATTATTGCTTTTTTTTCTTTTTCTTTTGCCTTATACATTATAAAAGCAAGAATACCAACAGAAATTAAAACTATAAAAATTGATAAAATAACATAATTTTGTGTTTTCTGCTGCTCCCTTAGAACAGTATTTTCTTTTTCTTTTATTACTTCTTGATTTTTTAACTCTTTATTTTCATTATCTTTTTTTTGTATTTCATAATTTTTTTAGCTGCTTCATATATAGAAGATTTTGAATTAATTTCTTTTGCAAGTTTGTAACTATTTTTTGCATTATTTAAGGCTTTTTCTAAAGAATTTTTATGTAAAAATGTTTTAGCTAATCTATTATAAGATATTGATATACTGTTTTTATCATTTAAATCTAATGACAATATAAGAGATTTATTAAAACAAATTAGAGAGCTGTCATAATTTAACATTTTCATATAAATATCTCCCATATTTAATAAAACATCTATTTTTGTTTTTACTTCTTTGCAATTTGTAAGTGATAATTGGCAAAAATCTAAACCTTTATTAAATTTTTCTTTTTTTCTGTAAATTGCTGCTATTATAAAATTCCAATGCTTTTTCATCCATACCTTGGTTCTCATAAATATTCCCTATATTATTTAATATTTTATGTATTCCAAAAGTGTTTTTTAATTTTTTTCTAAGTTCTAAAGCTTTAAAATAAAATTTTAAAGCTTTGCCAAAAGTTCCTTCTTCCTTGTATATCACACCAAGATTATTGTAAACTTTAGAAATTTCTACACTATCATTTAATTTTTCTAAAATTACAAGACTACTTTCAAGGTAATTTATTGTTTCAAAATAATTGGAAGAAATATAACTTAAAATGGCAAGATTTTTATAAGATTTTGCTTCTCCGGCGATATTTTTTTGATAATTTATTTAGAATGATTATTTTATTTGTATCTTTTGCTGTACTTAATTCATTTAATAAACTATCAATAACTGTTTGTTGATTATTAAAAATTGAATAGGATGATAGATTTGTTATTGAAATTAAAAATATTATTATATATAATTTTTTTATTATTCTCATAATGCAAAAATAATTTATTATTAATAATAATATTTGTTTTTTTAATAATTTTGGATTTATCTAAGATTTTATGAAAATTTAAAAATTCAATTTTCAATTGAAAAAATTAAATCATTTTTGTTTTTATTTAAAAAATAACTTTCGTGTTTGGAAGAAGCATTTTTATTTTTTCTATTTCTATTTCTGAAATTGGATTTCCACGAATATCTAATTTTTTTAATTTTTTTAATTTTAAAATTTCTATAGGAATATTTTTTAATAAATTATTCTTTAAATGTAATTTTTCGAGATTTTCTAAATTTCCTATTTCTTTCGGCAAAAATGTGATTTTGTTTAGATCTAAAAATAATTCTTTCAAAAAGAATAAATCTTTTATTATGGAAGGAATTTCTTTTAATTGGTTTTTATCTAAAAATAATTTCTGTAAATTTTCCAAATTTTTTATAGATTTTGGAAAAATTGAAATATTATTTCCTTGTAAATCAAGAACTTCTAATTTTCTCAATTTTTCTAAATTTGGAATTTCTTTTAATTCATTATTATTTAAAAATAATATTTGTAATTTTTTTAAATTTATAATTTTCTTATCTAAGTAAATTAAATTTTTATTCTTTAAAGAAAGTTTATAAACTTTATCTGGATTTTTTAATGCTTCTTCGAGATCTGTATAAAGTTTTTCATTGCTTAATTCATATTTAGAAAGAAAATTTTTTCTCTCGCCAATGAGTTCAAAATTTTGAAAATCTTTTATTTGACTTTCTAATTCTAAAGGAATTTCTTCAACTTTATTTCCTTGTAAATAAAGAGTTTGCAAAGATTTTAAGTTTTTAAAACTTTTCGGTAATTCTTCCAAATTATTTGAAATTAAATATAAAGATTCCAATTTCTTTAAATTACCAATTTCTTTAGGTAATTTTTGTAAATTATTATTCATTAAATCTAATGTTTTCAAATTTTCTAAATTCCCAATTTCTGGCGGTAAACTTTGTAAATTATTTGCAATTAAATTTAAATTCTCTAAATTTTTTAAACCTCCAATTTCTTTTGGAATAATTGAAATTTCGTTTTCTGATAAATTTAAAATTTTAATATTTTTTAAAACATTAATTTCTTTTGGTAATATTTTTATACGATTATACCTTAAATTTATTTCTTCCAAATTATGCATTGATTTTTTTTCAAAAATAATTTTTCCAATTTTGACGCATTTTTTAAATGTTTTAAAGTGTTTTTAAAATCTAAATAAGGATTATCACTTAAATTTATTTCTTTTAAATTTTTTAATTTTCCAATTTCCTTAGGAATTTCATTTAATTGATTCCAATTCAAATTTAATTTTTCTAATTTTTTAAGATTTCCGATTTCTTTTGGAAGATTTATTAATTTATTTTTTTCTAAATTTAGCTCTTTTAAATTTTTTAAGCCAGAAATTCCTTTTGTTAAAAAAGAATGTTGATTCCTACGTAAATTCAAAACTTCCAAAGAAGTAAGATTTTTTATGTTCGAAGACAAAATAAATAATTGATTATCAGCAAGATTAAGATTTTTTAACTTTTTTAAATTACATATTTTATCAATGTCTTTTATTGAATTAAATTTTAAGTTTAAAATTTCTAAATTTTCTAATTTAGAAATCGCATCAGGTAAATTTTCAAAAAAATTATAACTTAAATTTAAATTTTTTAAACTCTGCATATTTGAGAAATTAAAATTTTTTAATTTATTCCCCATTAAATTTAATTTTTTTAATCTTTTTAGATTTTCAATTTCATATGGAATTTCAGATAATTTATTATCAGCAAAACTCAAAACCTCAAGATTTTCCATAGAAAAAATACTTTTATTTATATTTTCAAATTCGTTAGAAGAAAGAAATAATTTTTGCAAATTTTGTAAATTTTCAATTTCGTATGGTAAATCTTTCAATTGATTTTTTGAAAGATAAAGAATTTGCAAGTTTTTCAATTTTCCAATTTCGGAAGACAAGAATTTTAATTTCTTAAAATTTAAATCTAAAATAAAAACTTTTTCTGGCTCTTTTAAAGCTTCTTCCAAAGAATTAAATTTTTTTGCATTATTTAATTCTTTTTCATTCAAAAGTTTTTCTTGTGAAAAAGTACTTGTTATGAAGTAAAAAAATATTATTAAAAAAAAAAATCTCATATTATTTGTATAAAAAATGCAAATTAAAAGATTTTTTTTAATTATAAAAAATCATTAAAATTTATCGTTTTTTTGAAAAAAAATTTTTTTAAATAATTTAAAAATCATTAAAAATTTGCCGTTTTTTTGAAAAAATTTTTTTTTTTTTTTTTATAATTTATAAAAACATTAAAAATTTGCCGTTTTTTTGAAAAAATTTTTTTTTTATAATTTAAAATCATTAAAAATTTGCCGTTTTTTTGAAAATCGTCCAAAAATTTTTTATAATGAAATTATAAATTTAAATGTTTTTTTATGAGAATATAATAATTTTTCTTCATCAAAAATACCATTTTTATCTATTTTATCTATTCTAACTTTTCCCGAGCAATGTATAATTTTTTTATTTTCTATCATTATTCCTGTATGGAAAATTTTTTTATTTTTATTTTGAAAAAAAATTAAATCTCCATATTTTGCTTCTTCAAATTTTATTTTTTCTTCTAAATTTATTTGTTGATAAGCATCTCTTGGAATATTTATTCCCCATAAATAAGGTGAATTAAGAAATTTTTTAGCCGTATTTACAATTTCATCTCTTTTTTTAAAATTTTTAAAATTTTCTGCTTTTTTTAGGAAAAATTTTTTTTTGCCAATTTTAAATGATAAATCTTTTTTATCAAAAAAATTTAAATTACTTCCTGCACTTAGGAAAGTTATAAATTTATTATTTTTGTCGTAAATTTTTGTTATTGCATTTCTTGTAATTTTTGTTTTGCTTTCATTTTCTAAAATTTCATAAAAACAATCGTATGAAATTAAAAGAAACATTTTTTTATCCATCCAACCTTCATAATTATATTTGAGTTGTCATTTCGCTTTGTTCTTTTGGAAATTTACGTATAGGAATAAGGCTTAATTCAGAAATTCCAAATGAATTTTTCATATTTAAAAATTTATCATATTAAATTCTAATGGAGTCCCTTTTTCTATAAAAAATTTGCTCTTTTTATTTAAAATTTTACAAAAATATTTCGTATGTAAACCTAAATTAGGACGCAAAGATTTTACATTTTCATTTGTAAAAATTTCATTTTCATAAATATTTTTTATTGCAAATAAAGAACGTCCTAACTTCTTTCCATTTTTCATAGATGGTGTTATTTTATATTTTTCCTCGCCGAGAACTTTTTCCACTTCTCTAATACTTTTTACCATAAAAGAAAATTCCTTTGGGTCTAAAGAAAATTTTTTATCTAAACCATTTCCATTTTTATCGAAAATAAAATGTTTTTCTATGATCTTTGCACCGAGAGCAACAGATGCGATGGGCGTACTAATTCCCAATGAATGGTCTGATATTCCAATAACTTTATTAAAAATTTTATGTAAACTTTTTATAGATTTTAAATTTACATCTTCTAAATTTGTTGGATAAGAAGACACACATTTTAAAATTGCAATATTTTTATTCCCTTGATTTTCTATAGTTTTTAATGCTAATTCTATGTCAGAAATACTTGCAATTCCAGTAGAAATAATTACTGTTTTTTGTGTTTTTGCAACTCTCTCCAAAAGTGGAATATCAATAATTTCGAAAGATGCAATTTTATAAGCTGGAAGATTTAAACTTTCCAAAAAATCAACTGCTTTTATGTCGAAAGGCGATGAAAAAAAATCTAATCCTAAATCATTTGCAATTTTTTGTAATTTAGAATGCCAAACTAAAGGCGTTTGTGCTTTTTTATAAAGATCAAATAATTTTTTTCCTGCCCATAAACTTTTTTCATCAGCAAAAAAATGCGGTTTATTAATATTTAAACTCATACTTTCCGGAGTAAAAGTTTGTAATTTTACCGCATCTGCTCCTGCTTTTTTCATACTATGCAAGGTTTTTACAGCAAGATTAAAATTTTGCTCGTGATTTGCAGAGAGTTCTGCAATTATATAAGTTTTTTCATTTTCGCCTATAAAACTATTTCCTATATTTAATTTTTTCATCTTATAAATTTTTTCTTTTATAAAAAATTAAAGAGATTATAAAATAAGATAAGTTTTTTCGAAAATTTCTTTATCACAAACATATAATTCTCCATCTACACCTTTCATTAAATAATCTCCTTTTTTACCTTTCATTATTCCTTCCATAGTTTCTACTTCAAATTTTTCAAAAACTTGTTTTGCATTTATTAATATTGGTCGCTTTTTTACTTTAAGCATATTATTTAAACCTTCGGAATCTTTTTGAAAAAATTTTTTCATAATTTCAAATTATAATTTTTCACAAAAATAGTTTTTTATTTTTTATAAAAAAAATGCTTTTTGTGAAAAATTTTAACAAAAATTAAAAAAAATAATGTTTTTTGAAAAAAAAAAATTTGGGAATGAAAATTTTATTTATGATATTTTAGAACATTTATGTTTTTTTGTATTAATTTTTTTAAGTTTACATTTTGCATTGGAAAGAATAATCATTTCTGACGCTGCCTATTACACTTTCAATATTATTAATAATAATTTTTTTACTGCTCATGGTAGATATACTGCAGTAATTCCACAAATTTTACCTTTTTTATTTATTTATTTTAAATTTGAAATAAAAACAGTAATATTTATTTATTCGCTATCATTTTACATTTTATTTTATTCAATTTATCTTTTTTCAAATTATTTTTATAAAAATAAAATTGTAAATTGGACAATTATAATGTTTCTTGTTATTGGTATTGCTCACAATTTTTTTGCCGCAGTAACAGAACTTAGACAAGGAATAATTTACTCAATTTTAATTTTTGCAAATTTATATTATGTTCGTAAAAATACAATTCCGCAAAATATAATTTTTTATTTAACTAGTTTTTTGATAATTTTATTATCATATTTTTCTCATCCTACAACATTATTTACATTAGTTTTCATTATTGTGTTTTATATGATAGATAAAAAAGAGTTCAAAAATTATAAAATATATATTTTGCTTATTTTTATTTTCATTTTGTATTCTCATAAATATTTTTCGATAAATAATTCTTCTTACGAAGGAGAAAAATTAAATCAATTGGATAATTTTTTCTTTTTAATAAAAAATATTGAAAATTTTTATTCTTTTAAATTTGCTAAAGCACGAGTTTATGGAATTTATTTAATTCCAATTTTTATATTTATTTTCACTTCTTTATTTTATATAATAAAAAAGAAATTTCTTAAATTTTCTTTCTACACATTTTCAACAATCCTATTTTTTTTAATTATTGTAATTATTTTTAATAAAGGTGATGCAATTATGTCTATGGAAAAAGTTTTTATGCCGATAAATATTTTTATAATTATTCCTTTTTTCAAAGATATTTTTTTTCATTATAAAAAATATAAATTTTTAAAATTTTCTTTTTTGATAATAATATTTTTATTTTCTATAAGGACAATAATAATGACAGGAAAATTTTATAAAAAAAGAATTTATTATTTAGATGAGTTTTTTTCTGGATTAGAGAAATATAATAACCAAAAGTTTCTTATTAACCAAAAAAGATTAAAAGGAGAATATTTAATTGGTTCTTTTGCATTTGCACAAACTAGTTTATTATATACGTCTTTGAAAAATAAAAATAAACAAAAAACAGTTTTTCTTACTACTAAGATAAATAAACTCAAAGAAAAAGTAAATTTAAAAGATAAAAAATTGTTTTTAAATGCAAATTTTCATCTTAGAAGAAAAACTAATTTTTTAAATAAAAATTATTTTAATTTGAAAGATGAAGAATATTTTATTTTGAAATAAAAAATTATAAAATAATTTTATCTTTTGAAAAAAATTTTTTAATTTTAAATTATTAAAATTTTAGTGTTTTTTCAAAAAAAAATAAAAAAAAATAAAATTTTTTGAATATATATATATATTTGAAAAAATTTATAAAAATATAAAAATGAAATTACCTTACGTAGAACCATTTAAAATAAAGATGGTAGAAAATATAAAAAAATCTACTAAAAAAGAGCGTATAGAATGGATAAAAGAAGCAAAATATAATCTTTTTAAATTAAGTAGCGATAAAGTTTTTGTTGATTTATTAACAGATTCAGGAACAGGTGCAATGAGCGACGAACAGTGGGCAGAATTAATGTTGGGAGACGAAAGTTATGCAGGTTCATCTTCTTTCTTTAAATTAAAAAATACGGTTACAAATTTATTAGGTTTACCTTATTTCTTGCCAACACATCAGGGAAGAGCAGCAGAAAATGTTCTATTTTCTGTTCTTGTAAAAGAAGGAGATGTAGTTCCTGGAAATTCTCATTTTGATACCACAAAAGGACATATTGAATATAGAAAAGCAAAAGCTATAGATTGTACTATAGATGAGGCTTTTGATACGACAGTTCAACATAATTTCAAAGGAAATATTGACATAGAGAAATTGGAAAATGTTTTTTGCAAAACTCCAAAAGAAAAAATTCCTTTTACTTTAATTACTATCACTTGTAATTCTTCCGGTGGACAAGCTGTTTCTATGGAAAATATGAAAGCTGTACGTAAATTATGCAATAAATATAGTATTCGTGTTTTATATGATATTGCTCGTTTTGCTGAAAATGCTTATTTCATTAAAAAACGCGAAGTTGGTTATGAAAATAAAAGTATAAAAGAAATTGTAAAAGAAATGTTTCTTTATACTGACGGTGCAGTTATGAGTAGTAAAAAAGATGGAATAGCTAATATGGGTGGTTTTATTGCTCTAAGAGAAGAAGAAATTTTTACTGAAGCTTGTACTTATAATATTATGTTTGAAGGTTATATCACTTATGGAGGTATGTCCGGACGTGATATGGGAGCATTAGCACAAGTTGGTGGACATGCGATATTTATAGACCTAAAAAGATTTTTGCCAAATATTCCACAGAGTGAATATCCTGCACAACTTCTTGCTGTTGAATTATTTATTGAAGCAGGAATTAGAGGTGTGGAAATTGGAACTTTATTAGCTGATAGAGATCCAATAACTCGTGAAAATCGTTATCCAAAATTAGAATTATTAAGGTTGGCTATTCCACGCAGAGTATATACAAATAACCACATGGATTATGTTGCTGTAGCATTAAAAAATATTTTTGAACGAAGGAATGAAATTAAAAAAGGCTTGAAAATTACTTGGGAAGCACCAATAATGAGACATTTTACTGTAGAATTAGAAAAAGCTTAAATTAAAAATAAATCAAAAGAATTCAATTCTTTTGATTTATTTATTTTATTTTACAAAGTCATAACAACACTGACTTTTTTAATTTTTCCGCCCATATTGGGATTTAATTTTGAAATTTTCACTTTTGCTTTTTTTATAATAGAAAATTTTTTATAAAAATTTTCTAAAATTCTGTAGGCAACATTTTCTAATAAATTGGATTTTATTTCCATTTCTTTTTTTACTATTGAATATATTATTTGGTAATCCAAAGCATCGTCTAAATTATCGCTTTTCCCAGCTTTTATTAGCTCAGTTTCTATAGATAAATCTACCATAAAACGATTTCCAACAATTTTTTCAATATCAAAATGTCCATGATAGGAATAAAATTCCATACCTTCAATTTCTATTTTATTCATTTTTTTTTTAATTATTCATTTTAAAAAAATCCCACAAAACTATTCCTGCAGATACAGAAATATTTAAAGAATGTTTTGTTCCTTTCTGAGGAATTTCTATATAAAAATCACTTAAATTTACAATTTCTTGCGAAACTCCTTTTACTTCGTGTCCGAAAATTATTGCATATTTTTTATCTTTTTCTATTTTAAAATTAATTAAATTTTTACTATTTTCTACCTGTTCAACAGAAATTATAGTATAATTTTTTTCTTTTAAATATATTATACATTCTTTTGTTTTTCTAAAATATTCCCAATCTACTGATTTTGTAGAACCTAAAGCAGTTTTTTGTATATCTTTATGAGGAGGTTTTGCCGTAATTCCACAAAGGAAAATTTTTTTTATTAAAAAAGCGTCAGAAGTCCTAAAAATTGAACCTATATTATTTTGACTTCTAACATTGTCTAAAATAACAACCACAGGAATTTTTTTTGATTTTTTAAATTCATCTATAGTTTTTCTATTTAATTCATTATTTTTTAATTTTCTCATTTTTTTAATATTTTACAAATATTAAAAAAAATAATTGAAATTTTGGATATTTTAAAAAAAAAAATTTTTTTCCAAAAATTTTTTTTTTTAATTAAAAAATTCATTAAAAAAATTACCGTTTTTGAAAAAATTTTTTTTTTAAATTAAAAAATTCATTAAAAAATTGCCGTTTTTGAAAAAAAATTTTTTTTTTAATTAAAAAATTCATTAAAAAATTGACGTTTTTGAAAAAAATTTTTTTTTTAAATTAAAAAATTCATTAAAAAATTGCCGTTTTTTGGAAAAAATTTTTTTTTTAAATTAAAAAATTCATTAAAAAATTGACGTTTTTGAAAAAAATTTTTTTTTTAAATTAAAAAATTCATTAAAAAATTGACGTTTTTGGAAAAAAATTTTTTTTAAAATTATAAAATTCATTAAAAAATTGACGTTTTTGGAAAAATTTTTTTTTTTAAATTATAAAATTCATTAAAAAATTGCCGTTTTTGAAAAAAAATTTTTTTTTTTAAATTATAAAATTCATTAAAAAATTGCCGTTTTTTGAAAAAAAATTTTTTTTTCAAATTATAAAATTCATTAAAAAATTGACGTTTTTGGAAAAAAATTTTTTTTTAAATTAAAAAATTCATTAAAAAATTGACGTTTTTGGAAAAAATTTTTTTTCAAATTAAAAAATTCATTAAAAAATTGACGTTTTTGGAAAAAAATTTTTTATTTAATTAAAAAATTCATTAAAAAATTGACGTTTTTGAAAAAAATTTTTTTTTAAAATTATAAAATTCATTAAAAAATTGACGTTTTTGAAAAAATTTTTTTTTTTTTAATTATAAAATTCATTAAAAAATTGACGTTTTTAAAAAAAAAATTTTTTTAAATTATAAAATTCATTAAAAAATTGACGTTTTTGAAAAAAAAATTTTTGAAAAAATTAAATTATAAAATAATTGGTCTTTCAAAAAATTATTTGTTTTTTATAATTTTTTTATTAAATTCGTTTAATTTTAGCACCGATTTTATTTAATCTTAAATCAATATTTTGATATCCTCTATCTATTTGTTCTATATTGTGAATATAACTTGTTCCATCTGCTGACAAAGCTGCAATTAATAAAGAAACTCCTGCTCTGATATCTGGTGAAGTCATAGTCGTTGCTCTCAAATTATTCTCTCTATTTAAACCAATTACTGTTGCTCTATGTGGGTCGCATAAAATAATTTTTGCTCCCATATCTATCAATTTATCAACAAAAAATAAACGACTTTCAAACATTTTTTGATGTATCAAAACACTGCCTTTAGCCTGAGTTGCAATAACTAATTTATTTTATAATTTTCATGCTTTGGAATAAAAATATCATCACCTCTTTTTTCTATAAAAACACCAATTTTGGAAAAAGCATTTGGTATAATTCCTAAATCTTTATAAGAAACATTTTTTATTGTAATTTCCGAACGTGTCATCACAGAAAGCCCAATGAAACTACCAATTTCTATCATATCTGGCAAAAGCCTATGTTCACAAGAATGTAAACTTTTTACTCCAATAATTGTTAAAAAATTAGATGCTATACCAGAAATTTTCGCACCCATTTTGTTCAACATTTTACAAAGTTGCTGTATATAAGGTTCGCAAGCGGCATTGTAAATTTGCGTTTTCCCATGAGAAAGAACTGCAACCATCAAAATATTTGCTGTTCCGGTAACAGATGCTTCTTCTAATAAAATATAATTTCCTTTTAAATTTTTTGCTTCTACTGTGTAAAAGTTTTTTTTTTTATCAAAATAATAATTCGCACCAAGTTTTTTAAACCCGTGAAAATGTGTATCTAATCTTCTTCTTCCAATTTTATCACCACCAGGTTGTGGAATACAAGCTTTCTTAAATCTTGCTAATAAAGCTCCAACTATCATCACTGAACCACGCAATTTTCCACCTTTTTCTCTAAATTCATCACTTAATAAATATTCACTATTTATTTCGTCAGCTTGAAAACTGTAAGTTTTTTCTCCAAGTTTTTTTACTTTTACTCCGAGAAATTTTAATAAATTTATTAATAAATTTACATCTATTATGGAAGGAACATTTTTTATTATAATTATTTCTGGACTTAATAAAACTGCACAAATAACTTGTAAAGCTTCATTTTTTGCTCCTTGCGGAACTAAATTCCCTTTTAAATGCTCTCCACCTTTTATTTCAAAAGAAGCCATTTTATTTATCTGATTTACAAGCCATTGCAATTAAATTATTACTAATATTCATATTTCTTGCTTCGGCATTTTTTGTAGAAATTTCAAACTTTATTAATTCTCCTTCTCTTACAAAATTAATTGCTGCACCTTTATTAAGCATTCCTTCTTTATTTGTTACAACCAATGTATTATTATCCTTTATTTTAGATAAAACATTATCAAATTCTTCAGATTTCCAATCGGCAATAAATAAAATATGTGTTTTTTCTATATCACTAAAAGACTTAAAATTTTTAACAATTATTTTTTGAGAACCAACAGTTTGTCCTTTTATCACATCAGAAAGCTTTTTTGAAATATCTGAATGACCAAAAATACCTATTACAAAATCATTTTGTTTATATGCATCATTTTTCCATTCTATATACTTTGTAAAATTATATAAATAAATAGAAATAAATTTTGTTTCTTGTCCAATTACAAAGTTGATAAAAAATGCTTTCAAAAAGAAAATAAGAATTAATATTTTTAAATTTTTCATATGATAATAAATTACAATTTTTATACAAATTTATTTAAATTATTTCAAATAAAAAATTTTTTTTATAAAAAAAACAATTACTATTATTAATAAAACAATTTTTTTTATTAAAATAAAAATTAAAAAAAATAACGAATTTTGAAAAATTTTTTTTATAGAAAAAATGAAAAGAAAATTAATAATTACAGACGACGGAAGTCATACTTTTTTTATTGAAAATTTAAAAGAAAATTACCATTCTACTTTTGGTGCTGTGGAAGAAGCTATAGAAGTTTTTATAAAATCTGCTTTTCTTTTTTGCAAAAAAAAAGAAATTTCCATTTTAGAAATTGGTTTTGGTACTGGATTAAATGCGTATTTGACTTTTTTGAAAAATCAAGAATTATCAAAAAAAATATTTTATAGAGGAATAGAACTTTATCCAATTCCATATAATGAAATTGAAAAATTAAATTATTCAAAAATTTTTTTTCAAAAAAATGCTGATTTTTTTGAAAAAATTCATATTTCCGAATGGAATAAAAAAGTTGAAATAGATAAAAATTTTTTTTTAGAAAAAATGGAAATAAATTTAGAAAATTATAAATCAGATAAAAAATTTGATATTATTTATTTTGACGCTTTTGCTCCGGATGTTCAGAAGGAAATGTGGAGTTCAGAAATTTTTCAAAATCTTTATAATATTTTAAATAAAAATGGAATTTTAACAACTTACTCGGCAAAAGGTTTAATAAAAAGACGTTTAAAAAAAATTGGTTTTAAATTAGAATTTTTAAAACATCCTCATAAAAGAGAAATGATCCGAGCAATAAAAAATTAAATTATATTTTTTTAAAATTATTTTTTATTTAAAATTTAATTTAATTTGTATTTAAAAAAAATAATAAAAATGAGTTTATTAATTGTTGGTAGTGTTGCATTTGATGCTTTGGAAACACCTTTTGGAAAAACGGGTAAAATTTTAGGTGGTGCAGGAACTTTTATTGCTTTAAGTACTTCATATTTTTGTTTAAAACCAAATGTTATTTCTGTTGTTGGCGGAGATTTTCCTAAGGAATATTTTGATATTTTAGAAAAAAGAAATATAGATATCTCTGGAATTCAAATAAAAAAAGATGAAAAAACTTTTTTTTGGTATGGAAAATATCATACAAATATGAACGTTCGTGATACTTTGATAACGGAATTAAATGTATTAGAAAATTTTAAGCCGGAAATACCAGCATCTTATCAAGATACAGATTTTTTGATTTTAGGGAATTTATCTCCTGTTGTTCAGCGTGAAGTGATAGAAGGTTTGAAAAAAAGACCTAAATTAATTGCAATGGACACTATGAATTTTTGGATGGATATTATGTGGGATGAATTGATGAAAACAATATCAATGGTTGATATTTTAGTAATAAATGACGACGAAGCAAGACAAATGTCCAGAGAACATTCTCTTGTAAAAGCTTCAGAGAAAATTTTAAAAATGGGTCCAAAATATCTAATAATAAAAAAAGGTGAACACGGAGCTTTATTGTTTGGAGAAAATAAAATATTTTCTACGGCAGCTTTGCCGATGGCAGAAGTTTTTGACCCAACTGGTGCAGGCGATACTTTCTTAGGAGGTTTTATGGGACATTTATCTAAGCAAAAAGATATAAATTTTGAAAATATGAAATCTTCTGTTGTTATGGCTTCAGTAATGGCTTCTTTTTGTGTGGAAAAATTTGGAACTAAAAAATTGGAAAATTTGGAGAAAAATGAAATAGAAAATAGAATAACAAAATTTAAAGATTTGACGCATTTTAAAATGTAAATTTTATTTTAAAAATTAAAAAAAGAATTTCGAAAAATTTTTTTTTTTGAAATTCTTAAAAATTTGTCGTTTTTTTGAAAAAAATTTTTTTTATATAAAATTTATATATATTTTTGTAATAAAAATTACAAAAAAATGCAATATCCCATTAAATATGACCCATCTTTGATAGAAGATAAATGGTATTCTTACTGGTTAAAAAATGGATTTTTTAAATCTGAAGTTGATAAAACAAAAGAAGCCTACACCATAGTAATTCCACCACCGAATGTTACCGGAGTTTTACACATGGGACACATGTTGAATAATACTATACAAGACGTTCTTATTAGAAGAGCAAGAATGCAAGGAAAAAATGCCTGTTGGGTACC
>NBLL01000147.1 GCA_002084355.1 Bacteroidetes bacterium 4572_128
GTAGCATTAGCTGATGATATTATTTTTGCTTATGAACCGACATTAGGAAATAATTATGACATTACTGGTGTTGTAGATTATGCTTATGATGTTTTTACTATCAACCCAAGAAATGAAAATGACATTATTGATAATGGAGCCGGAGAAGCATCTATTAATATAATTTCGCCAAATGGAGGAGAAACTTGGTATCAAGGAACAACTAACACAATTACTTGGGCATCAGTAAATTATGAAGAATTAATTGACATTGTTTTAATTTATGAAGAAATATATTCTATTGTTGAAATTGCTAATGGAATTGAAAATAATGGTTCTTTTGAATGGAACATTGATGAAAATATAATTTTGGGAAATGCAAGAATTAAAATTTCTGCTACAGAAAATGCAGAATTATTCGATATGAGTGAAAACTATTTTACTATTTCTGAATCAGGAAATATGCCAGAAGTTGGTGATGTAATTATTAACGAAGTTGGCGAACCTTACGGAATGATAAACACTTATCAAAATTCTTACATTGAATTATATAATACAACAAATGAAGCTATAGATATTGGAAATTGGAATGTTTATTCTACTGAGGTTTATGGTGCAAAAGGTGATGCAAGTTTTGTGTTTCCTGCTGGAACAATTATAGAAGCAAATGGTTTTTTGATAGCTACAAGAAATAGAGATGAGTTTTTATTAAATTATACAGAAGTTGATGCGAGTATTGTACCAATTGCAGAAAGCACAATAGGAGAAGGAATTTATATAAAAGAGAATTATTATTTTTCTGTAAAAGATGCAAATGATAATTTGATAGATGAAACAACATTTGAAGTTGATTGGAACAGTCAAGTTTATGAAAAAACTACTCCGGAAGCAGATGGTAACCTTATTGAAAGTTGGTATTTGACTTACAGTTTGACACCTTTCGAAGGAACTCCGGGCGAAATAAATTCTATTGAACCAGAAGCAAATGAATATACTATAAATGAAATTCAAACGGGTGAACATTTTGGTGAAATGGTTATTACGAATGGAATAGTTACTGCAGTTTTTGAAAATGCAAATAAATTTACTGTTCAAGATGGAAACGGTGCATATTCTGGAATTTGGGTAAATGGAAATGAAGTTGCTTTGGGAGACGAAATAACTTTAAAAGGTATGGTTGATTTAGATTTTGAACACATTACTTTGATAAATGCTTCAGAAATTATTGTAAATTCTTCAGAAAATAATTTACCATCTGCAGAAGAACTTGAAATTTCTCAAATTTTGAACGATGAATTTGAAGGAGTTTTAATTAAAGTTTTGGGAAGATGTACATCTATTAATCCAGACCACCCAGAAAATTATGGTGAATGGCAAATCACAAGTATTGAAAATAATGACAGTATTAGAATAGATGATATTGGAATTGTTTTCGCTCCAACTTATCAAAATGATTATGAAGTTACAGGAATTTTAAATTTTTCTTATGGAAATTATAAAATAGAACCAAGAGATGAAAATGATATTGAATCTTTGGGAGATCAAGTACCTCCATTAGCTACAAGTATAAATGTTTTAACAACAACTTCTATAGAAATTATATTTTCAGAAGATTTAGATATAACAAGTGCAGAAAACCCAAGTAATTATGCTATTACTGGTATTTCTGATGAAAATTCAGATATAGATTATACAATTACAGCTATTTTAGATAATCAAAGCAAAGTTATTTTGAGTGTTTCTCCAGAAATGATAGAAGGTAATTATGTTTTAGATATTTCAAATATTAAAGACATTGCTGAAAATCAAATGACTGACTCTCAAGATATGCCGTTCACAATTACAGATGTTAGCATTGATAATGTAACAGCAAAAGCATTTGAAATTTATCCAAATCCAGTTCAAAATGTATTATATTTTAAAAATTTCAATAAAATTGAAAAAATAGAAATTTATAATACGATAGGTAAAGTGATTTTTACTAATAATGGAAATAGATCTCATATAGATATTTCTAATTTTGAAAAAGGAATTTATTTTATTAAAATAAATACTAAGGAAAAAAATATTTTCATTGAAAAAATAATAAAAAATTAAAATTTATTAATTTGTTTTATCCGTTTTAAAAACGGATAAAACGAATTTTATAAAAAATTTAAAAAATGATTTCACCATCTTTACTAAGTGCTGATTTTTCCAATCTAAAAAAAGATATAGAAATGATTAACGAATCTTCTGCCTATAGTTTTCATTTGGACATTATGGACGGTGTATTTGTTCCTAATATTTCTTTTGGTTTTCCAATTATTGACATTGTGAAAAAATATGGAAAAAAAAAATTAGACGTTCATTTGATGATAATTGAACCAGATAAATATATTGAAAAATTTAAAAATGCCGGTGCAGATATTTTAACGGTTCATTATGAAACTTGCAAACATTTGCATAGAACTGTTCAAAATATAAAAAATTTTGGAATGAAAGCTGGAGTTTCTTTAAATCCCCACACTTCAATTTATAATTTGGAAGATATTATTAAGGATTTAGATATAGTTTTAATTATGTCAGTAAATCCAGGATTTGGAGGACAAAAATTTATAGAAAATACTTATGACAAAGTAAAAAATTTAAAAAATTTAATTAAGAATAAATAGAAATTGACGGAGGCGTAAATTTGGAAAATGCAAAAAAATTAAAAGAATGTGGAGCAGATATTTTAGTTGCTGGAAATTTTGTTTTTAAATCTAAAAATCCAAAGAACACAATAAATAATTTGAAAAATATTTTCAAATAAAAAAAATTCAAAAAAATACCAAAATTTTTATGGTTTTTTTTAAATTAAAATTTAAATTCCATTTTAAAAATTTTTTATTTTTTCATAAAAAAATTTATAAAAAGATGTAAATTTTTTTATTTTTGTAATAAAAAAATATTTTATTAAAAATATAAATTTATGAAAAAAATATTTATAATTATTTTCTTTATTCTATTTTATATAAAAAATATTAAATCTCAAGAAGACTCTTTAAATATGGATTATTTAATGGATTTATCTTTTGAAGATTTAATAAATCTGCAAGTTGAAACAGCTTCTAAAAAAAGCGAAAAAATGATAGAATCTCCATTATCTATTTCTGTGATAACAGAAAAAGAAATTAGAAGTTCTGGCGCAACAAGTATAGCAGAATTATTTAGAATGGTTCCCGGATTGATAGTTAGAGAGAAAACAAATGGAAATTTCGATTTGCACATAAGAGGAAATGATAACTTATTTAATGCTTTGCTATCGTCCATAAATACGATGAGTCTTGTGATGATAGATAATAGAGTGGTTTACAATTATTTTCAAGGTGGAACATTTTGGGAAACTCTTCCAATAAGTGTAAATGATATAGAAAAAATAGAAATAATTAGAGGGCCATCATCATCGCTTTATGGTCCAAATGCTGTTTCCGGAGTGATAAATATTATCACAAAAATGAAAGAAAATGAAAAAGAAGAAAATCTTTCTGTAAGTTCAAATTTTCAATTTGGAAGTTTGAATACTAAAATTGTGAACACAAGTATAAATTATAGAAAAGAAAAGTTTGGCGGAGGTTTAAATGCAAATTATAATTATAAAGAGCGTTTTCAGAAAGAATATTTTCTTGCAACAGAAAACAGATATTCTACATTAGAATATATTTATTCGCTGGATGCAACAAAAGAAGACTCTATGGAAACAGCAGAAAGACATCCAAATATTAATCTTGCAAATGATAATTTTGGAGTAAATAGTTTTATTTATTATAATCACTCAGATTTTATAAAAAATAAATTGTCTTTTGGAATGCAAAGTTCTGAAATTCAAACTGTTCATATGGGACGAAGAAATACATATATGAATAATAGAACTTCAAACACGAGATATATAAATTTGAATAGTGATATTTATGATTTTCATCTTAATGCAAATTTTTTATCTGGAGATCAAAATTTTATAACTGGCGCTTCAGGTTTTCATTCTGATATAAATAATTTTTCTTTAGATGCTGAATATAATTATAAAATTAAAAATTTAATTGTAAGACCAGGTATTTCTTATAAGAAATCTATTTATGATGATAGAAAACATATAGATATAGAAAAAGGAGAAGGATTTTTAAAAGATGAAAAATTTATAAAAAATTTCGCTCCCACATTAAGAATAGAAAATACTTTTTTTGAAAAATTTAGACTTATAGCTTCAGCTCGTTTTGACATTTATAATAAACCAGATGAAAATTATTTAAATTATCAAATTGCAAGTACTTATAAAATAAATAAAAATAATATTTTTAGGACAGTTTATTCTCGTTCAAATTCAAGCCCTTTTATTTATTTTTCTTATATTAATTTTGATATGCAAACAATTCCTTTTGTTTTAACTTTATCTGGAAACGAAAATTTAAAACTTATGCAAATGGATATGCATGAAATCGGATATAGAACAAAAATTGCAAACAAATTTTTATTGGATTTTGAAGTTTTTTATAATAAAACGAAAAATTTTTCTGAATTGAAATTAGTAGAAATGCAAAATATACAAATGGGACCAACACAAATAGAAGTTCCAAGACGTTTTCAATATACAAATCTTGATATGAAATCCAAACAGATTGGTTTTTCTTATAGTTTTAATTTTATTGTAAAAGAGAATTTACAAATAAAAATATTTAATACTCAACAATATACAAAAATTTATAATTTTCTGTATGGAGATAGTTTGATAAATAAAGAACATTTATATACTCCATCATTTTACGGAGGAATAATTATAAATTACTTGCCTTTTGAAAAACTCAATATTTTCTCTAATTTATATTTTTATGGAAGCCAATATTCCCAGATTGATGAATTTAGAAATGAAGATGAAGATGCAGATTCATATAATTTATATCTTATTGAAGCAAAAGCAATAATAAATTTAAAACTTTCTTATAAAATATGGAAAAATAATATTTTATTTTTAAATATTAGAAATGTTTTAAATGATAAAAAGAAAGAATTTAATTTTGCTGATAATAATGAATCGCTTTATTTGATTGGTTTTAATATTAATTTTTAAAATCAAATAAAATCATTAAAATTTTGACGTTTTTTGGAAAAAA
>NBLL01000148.1 GCA_002084355.1 Bacteroidetes bacterium 4572_128
GCAAAAAACAAAAACCATAAAGCTTTGATTTTAAGGTTGTTGCGTTTTTTGTAAAATGCAAAAAATTGAAATTTACCATACTATAATGAGCGGATACGATTTTTATAATTTAAAATAAAAATTTTTTTTCAAATTCGTCCAAAATTTTAACATTTTTATAATTTAAAATAAAAAAATTTTTTTTTCAAAATCGTTCAAAATTTTAACATTTTTTAATTTCAAATTAAAAAAATTTTTTTTCAAAATTCGTCCAAAATTTTAATTTTTTTTAATTTGAAATTATAAAAAAAAAAATTAAAAAATCGTCCAAAATTTCAATATTTTTTAATTTCAAATTAAAATTTTTTTTTTAAAAAACGTCCAAAATTTTATACTTCAAACATTGGAAGTTAAAAAAGAAACCCCAATGTTAAAAAATTTTTTTTCGAAAATCGTCCAAAATTTCAACATTTTTTAATTTCAAAATAAAAAATTTTTTTTCAAAATTCGTCCAAAATTTTAATATTTTTTAATTTTAAAATAAAAAAAAATTTTTTCAAAAAAACGTCAAAATTTTAATGTTTTTAAAAATTAAAAAAAATTTTTTCAAAAAAACGACCAAAATTTCACGATTTTTTAATTTTTATTTGAATAAAAAAAATAATTTTTTTGAAAAAATTAAATTATTTTTGTGAAAATAAAAAATTAAATTATGAAATTCGGAGTTATAATTTTTCCAGGTTCAAATTGTGATACAGATATGATTTATGTTTTAGAAGAAATTATGGAACAAAAAGTCGTAAAATTGTGGCACAAAGATACAGATTTACAAAATGTAGATGCAATAGCACTCCCAGGAGGTTTTTCTTATGGTGATTATTTACGTTCAGGTGCCATAGCACGTTATTCGCCAATTATGAAAAAAGTTATTGAATTTGCAAATAACGGTGGTTTGGTTTTTGGAATTTGTAATGGTTTTCAAATTCTGTGCGAGACAGGTTTATTAGAAGGAGCTTTGCTACATAATGATAATCAAAAATTTGTTTGTAAAAATATTTATCTAAAATCTGAAACAAATGATAATGCTTTTACAAAAAAAATCAAAAATAACATACCGTTAAAAATACCTATCGCACACGGCGAAGGACGTTATTACGCAGATAAAAAAACAATAGAAAAAATGAAAAAAAATGGACAAATTCTTTTTAGATATTCAGATAAAAATGGGAATATCACAAAAGAAGAAAATCCTAACGGTTCATTAGAAAATATTGCTGGAATTTGCAACGAAAATAAAAATGTTTTTGGTATGATGCCACATCCAGAACGTGCTTCAGACGATGAAATAGGAAATACCGACGGAAAAATTATTTTTGATTCTATAGTAAGTTTCTTAGAAAAAAAATAAAAAAAAAATATTTTTGATTCTATAGTAAATTTTATAAAAAAAAAAAATATTTTTAATTCTATAGTAAGAATTATAAAAAAAAAATTAAAAAAAAAATTATTTTTGTAAAAAAATTTTTTAAAAATTGTTTATGAAGAAAACAAATAATAGTCCAAAATATCAGGGCGAAAGAGTTACAACTAATGGAAATCAATTGGTTGCTGCTTACACAGAAGCATTGATTTGTGATGCAGGAGTATTTTATCCCATTACACCATCAACAGAAATGGGAGAAAATTTTCAATTGCAATATGCAAAAGGTCAATTAAATGCTTTTGGAAAATCAACTGTCGCAATAGAAGCTGAAGGAGAACATTCTGCACAAGGAGGAGCTATTGCCTTTTCTGTTACAGGAAAAAGAGTTGTTAATTTTACTTCTGCACAAGGAGTAGTTTATGGAATAGAACAATATTACCACGCACCGGGAAAACTAAGTACAATGGTACTTCAAATTGGTGCAAGAGCTTTGACAAAACATGCTTTAAATGTACATTGTGGACACGATGATGTTTATGCAACTTTTGACACTGGCTGGAATGTTTGTTTTTCAAAGGACGCACAACACGCTTCTGACCAATCTATAATTTTAAGAAAAGTAAATGAGTTAAGCTTAAATCCGGGAATTAACGCACAAGACGGATTTTTAACTTCGCATTTGGAACGTACTTTTTACAAGCCAGACCCTCAATTAATTAGAGAATTTCTTGGAAATCCTGATGACATTATCGAATGTCCAACAGAAGAACAAAAAGAATTATTTGGCGAAACAAGAAAAAGAGTTCCTGCTTTAATAGATTTAAAAAATCCTATAGTTGTTGGACACGTTCAAAATCAAGAGCATTATATGAATGGTGTCGCAGCACGTAGAAATAATTTGAATATAAATGTGAAAATGCTGAGACTGTTTTTGTTTCCATTGGTAGTGCAGCAGAAAATATTGAGGCTGGAGTAGATTATCTTGAAAAAACAAGAAATGCAAAAGTTGGTAGCATACATGTAAATGTTTTACGTCCATTTCCAGAAAATGCTATTATTAATGCTTTAAGAGGCAAAAAGAATATTATTGTTCTGGAAAGAACTGACGAGCCACTTTCTACAGATAATCCAATAACAAAAGAAATCCGTACTGCTCTTGATAAAGGTATAGAAAATTTTAATCATAATACTTACGAAAATTTAGAAAAATTAAACAGCAAAGATAAACCTACAATTGCTTCTGGTGTTTATGGTTTAGGTTCTCGTGATTTTAGACCTGAGGCAATCATTGGTGCTTATGATTTTGTAAATAATAAATTGCCACGTCAAGACGGTAAAAAATTCGGTGAAGGAGTAAATTTCTTTTTCTTAGGAATTGATCATCCTTATGCTGTTGTTTCTAATGAAACGCCGTCTTTTTTACCAGACAATTCTATTGCTGTTATTATTGGCGAATTTTCTAATTACATAGCGAAAGAAAAAAATCTTTTAGATGAAAACGGTAATTTAAAAGAGATCATTAAAATTAGTGCAAATCCAAAATACGGCTCGGAAAAAAAAGGTGCACCGACTAATTATTTTATGGTTGCTGCTCCGGAAAGAATACGTGTAAATTGCGATTTAAAACATGTAAATGTTGTTCTTTGTCCGGATCCAAAAATTTTCACTCACACAAATCCATTAGAAGGACTTGTAAAAAACGGTGTTTTTGTTTGGGAAGCAAATGGAATTTCTACAGAGCAAGCTTGGACAAGAATTCCAAAAAAATATCGTAAGGAAATTATAGAAAAAAATATTTCTATTTATTTATTGAACGGTTTTGACATTGCAAAAAATGCAACAAAAAGACCAGAGTTGCAAACTCGTATGCAAGGAAACGCATTTCTCGGTGCTTTCTTTAAAGTTTCTCCTTTCTTGAAAATTTATGATATTCCAAAGGAAAAATATTTAGCGACAATTAAAAATCAGTATATTAAGAAATTTGGAAGATTTGGAAATGCTGTTGTTGATTCAAATATGAAAGTTATGCAGGCTGGTTTTGACACTTTGGAAAAAGTTGAAATCGGAAATATTGATGATCCAGACACTTCTACTATGACTGGAAATGTTTTAAATTCTTGTAATTTACAAAATGCGGATCTTCCTGCTAAGGAAAACAAAGAAAAAATTCCAATGTTCAAAACCGAAACTTTTGACAAGGAATTTAGAGCTGGACTTGGAATTGCACTGGTTGTTTAGATTGTATTACAGTTTGTCCGGATACTTCTTTGCCTTCTACGGTTCAAGATATTTCAACTATCTTATTTACAGCCATTAAACATTATGTTAATTGCGAAAAAGATAGAGAAATATTAACAAAAAATGTTTATGATGTTGAAGCGAAAAGTCGTGCTGCAATGTTGAATTTTTTGAAAGAAAAAAATACTAAGGTTCGTTTTAAAGATATAGTTATAGCAGAATTTAAAAACATAGAAAATGTTTCTAATAAATCTGTGGAACAATTAGATGCTATTTTTGAAATTTTACCTATTGCTTACCAAAGAACAAATTCTACTTTCAAAGTAAAAGAGAAGAAAAAAGCAAATTCTGGTGGAGTTTTAGGAATTTATGTAAATGATTTATGTAAAGGTTGCGGTGCTTGTGTTATTGCTTGTGGAAATAAAAATGCTTTGAAAATGGTTTCTGAAACTGAAGAAGTTTATGCAAAACATCAATCAGCAGTCCAATTTCTTGATCTATTAAAAGATACTTCGCCGAAATATCTTGGTTTATATGATGCTAATTCTCCGGAAAAATCTAAAAATGTATCTCTAAGACAACATTTATTACAACGTTCTAAATATGAAGCATTAGTTTCTGGCGATGGTTCTTGTGCTGGATGTGGTGAAAAATCTGTTTTACGTTCCATTTCAACTCTTACTGAGGCTTTAATGCGTCCTATTTTTCATGCTAAAGCTGAACGCTTAAATAAAAAAGCTGATGAATTAGAAGCAAATGGAATTGCCATTTTAAATGATTTAAAAGCAAATGATTTTGATACTTATAAATTATTTAAACAAGGAATTTTACATCTAATTATGTCTTACGGTGCTGAGGATAAAAAAGCAACAGCACAACGTATTGAAAAAGAATTCTTCGGAAATGATGAAGAATTAATTACTGCTTTGACAATGGTTTTACGTCAAGACGCAAACAATCATAAAAAGTGGCAAGCCATAGATGGACGTTTGGAAAATGGAATGTCAGTAATGGCAATGACAGCGAACACAGGTTGTAATTCTGTTTATGGTTCTACACCTCCAAATAATCCTCATACTTATCCTTGGATGAATTCTTTATTCCAAGACGGAGCAACAATTGCATGGTTAGTTGGAGAAAGTTTTATTCAAGATAATGCTCGTCGTTCTGTAATTCCTGAGCGTTTATCAGATTTTATTTTAAATAAATTCGAAACGAAATTTGATGAAGAAACTTATTTTGAATTGACGCATTTTATTGATGCTTATATGACTGATTTAGAAATTAAAGAATTACCAAAAGTCTGGGCTGTTGGCGGCGACGGTGGAATGGGAGATATTGGTTTTCAAAATGTTTCTAAGGTTGTTCTTCAAAATCGTCCTAATGTTCATGTTTTATTATTAGATACTCAGGTTTATTCTAATACGGGCGGACAAAATTCTGATTCGTCGGTAATGACCGGAGGTTTTGATATGAACCAAGCAGGTGCCGCAACAGAAGGAAAATTAACAGAAAAAAAATCTGTTATGGAATCTTTTATGAACGGACACGGTTCACCATTTTTAGCTCAGGTTTCTATGGCAAATTCTGCTAATTTATATCGTTCTGTAATTGATGGTTTATTGTATAGAGGAATGACTTTTATACAGGCTTACACTCCTTGCCAACCAGAACACGGAATAGGTGATGATATGTCTATAATTGAGGCACAGAGAGCGCGTGACAGTAGAGCAATGCCAGAAATAGTTTTTAATCCTTCTTTGGGAGAAACTTATAAAGAAGTTATAAATATTTCGGCTAATCCGTCTGTAAAAAATGACTGGCACACTTTAAAAGTGAAAGGCACAAAAATAAAATACGATTTTACTACGGCACATTGGGCATTTGGTGAAGCACGTTTCCGTTTACATCACAAAATTGCAAAAGGTGGAGCAGAAGATGTAAAAGATATGATTTCTTTAGAAAAAATGCTTTCTTTGATAACTATGGACGATTTTACATATAGACGTTTTTTGAATAAAAAACATAGAGCTTTTATTCCAAAAAATAAAGTTTATACCATAGATTATAGTTCAGGAAAAGCCGTTTATAGAATTTTATCGCGTCAAATGGTATTATTTTGTTTAGAGCGTCGTAAAGCATGGAGAATGTTGCAATCTCATGCAGGTATAGAAAATATAGATTACAAAGCTCAGAAAGAATTACTTTCGAAAATGGACAATGATAAATTAACAAGAACAGATTTTTTAAAAAATTAAGCGTTTTTTAAGAAAAAATATTTTTA
>NBLL01000016.1 GCA_002084355.1 Bacteroidetes bacterium 4572_128
AATTTAAAAAAATTTTTTCCAAAAAACGTCAATTTTTTAATGTTTTTTTATAATTAAAAAAAAATTTTTTAAAAAAACGTCAATTTTTTAATGTTTTTTTATAAATTTAAAAAAAATTTTTTCCAAAAAACGTCAATTTTTTAATGTTTTTTTATAATTAAAAAAAAAAATTTTCCAAAAAACGTCAATTTTTTAATGTTTTTTTATAATTTAAAAAAATTTTTTCCAAAAAACGTCAATTTTTTAATGTTTTTTTATAAATTTAAAAAAATTTTTTCCAAAAAACGTCAATTTTTTAATGTTTTTTTATAAATTTAAAAAAAAATTTTTTCCAAAAAACGTCAATTTTTTAATGTTTTTTTATAATTAAAAAAAATTTTTTTCTAAAAAACGTCAATTTTTTAATGTTTTTTTATAATTAAAAAAAATTTTTTTTCTAAAAAACGTCAATTTTTTAATGTTTTTTTATAATTAAAAAAAATTTTTTCCAAAAAACGTCAATTTTTTAATGTTTTTTTATAATTAAAAAAAAATTTTTTCTAAAAAACGTCAATTTTTTAATGTTTTTTTATAATTAAAAAAAAAATTTTTTTTTTATAAAAAAATATCGTTTTTTTTGAGGAAATTTTTTTTAATGAAAATATTGATTTTATCAAATAAAATTCCATATCCTCCAAAAGATGGAGGGTCAATTGCAACTTTAAATTTATTAAAATCCTTATCTAATTTAGGAAATAAAATTGTTTTACTGACAATGAACACAGAAAAACATTATTTTGAATTGGAAAAATTACCACTTTTTTTTACAAAAAATATTAAAACAATTTCTGTTTATGTAAAAGCAAGTATTAATAAAAAAGATGCTTTAAAAAATTTATTTTTTTCAAAATTGCCATACAGTGCGGAGAGATTTTTTAATAAAAATTATAAAATAGGTTTAATAAAAATCCTAAAAAAAGAAAAATTTGATATTATTCAATTGGAAGGTTTGCCTCTTGCTTTGTATATTTCCATCATACGAAAATATTCTGCGTCAAAAATTTCTATGCGTTCACACAATATAGAAGACGAAATTTGGGAACGAAGTTCTAAAATGGAAAAAAATATTTTCAAAAAATTTTATTTGAAAATTTTATCCAAACGCATAAGAAACTTAGAGTTTAAATCTTTAAAAAAGTATGATTTTCTTTTGCCAATTACAAAAAGAGATGAAAAAATTTTTAAAAAATTTGAACATAAATGCAAAATTCTTGTAACTCCGACAGGAATAAATTCAAAAGAATTAAAACCAGATTTTACAAAAATAAAATATCCATCTATTTTTCATCTTGGTGCTTTGGATTGGTTACCAAACCAAGAGGGTTTGATATGGTTTTTTGATAAAGTTTGGAAAAATCTTATAAAAAAAAATCCAAATTTAAAATTTTATCTCGCTGGAAGAAATGCTCCTGATTTTATTAGGGAAAAATTTAAAAATATTAAAAATTTAATTTTTCTCGGCGAGATAAAAGTTGCAAAAGATTTTATTAATTCTCATGCAATTATGATAGTTCCACTTTTTTCCGGAAGCGGAATGCGAATAAAAATTATTGAAGGTATGGCTCTGGGAAAAACTATTATCACAACTTCAATTGGGACAGAAGGAATTAATAGTACACATAAAAAGAATATTTTAATAGCAAATTCTCCAAAAAGTTTTGAAAAAGAAATTCAGAAAGTTTTAGATGATAAATTGCTTTTCCAAGAAATTGGGAAAAATGCTATTGTTTTTGTGAAAAAGAATTTTGATAACGAAAATATTGCAAAAAAATTAATGCAATTTTATAAAGAAAATTTATAATGCTTTTAATTTATACTGAAGAAATTACATCTCGATTAGAATATATTTTTGATTTTATTTTTAATGAAATTCTTGGGATTAATTTTGAAATTACGGAAAATAAAAATTCTTTTATTGAAAATAAAAATCATCAAAAAATAAATTATTCGAAAAAAGAATTTTCAAATATTTTATTTTTATATTCAAAAAATCTCCTTTTTGAAAAAGAGATTAAAAATCAAAATTTCAAAAATTTTTTTTTTGAAAAAAATGGCGTTTTTTTTAATAAATCTTTTTTTCATTTTGATATTTTCGCCGCAAGTTTTTATCTTATTTCTCGTTACGAAGAATATTTGCCCTTTGAAAAAGATATTCATAATCGTTATTCTGCAAAAAATAGCACTGCCTACAAAAATAATTTTTTGCAAAAACCAATAATTAACATTTGGGCAAATGATTTTTTTGAAAAATTAAAAATCTATTTTCCAAATTTAAAAAAGAAAAAAATACATTTTGAATATATTTTTACTATTGATGTTGATAATGCTTACGCATATCTAAATAAAAATTTTTTTTTGGTTTTTGGCAGTTTTTTTAAGAGTTTTTTAAAATTTGATTTCAATAATAATTTGCAAAGATTTAAAACTATTTTTGGTTTTCAAAAAGACAAATTTGATAATTTTGATTATTTAGAAAATCTAAGAAAAAAATATAATTTGAAAATAATTTATTTCTTTTTATTTGGAAAATATAAAAAATTTGATAGGAATATTTCCATAAGAAATAAAACTTTTCAAAAATTAATTAAAAATTTAGAAAAGAATAATGAAATAGGAATTCATCCAACTTATTTTTCCAACGAAAAAAAAGAGATTTTAAATGAAGAGATTTTAAATTTATCAAAATTAATTAAAAAAAAAATTACCAAAAGCCGACAACATTATTTAAAATTGGAATTTCCAGATACTTACCAAAATTTGGAAAAATTTGGAATAAAAGAAGATTATACTATGGGTTATGCCGATGAAATTGGTTTTCGTGCAAGTACTTCTACAGCTTTTTATTTTTATAATTTGTCTAAAGAAAAAAGAAGCAATTTAAAAATTTATTCTTTTGCTTTTATGGAAGTTAGTTTAAAAAATTATTTAAAATATTCGCCGAATTTTTCAAAAAAAAAAATTTATGAGATGATTTTATACGTAAAAAAATATGGCGGCACTTTCATCAGTTTATGGCACAATGAAAGTTTAAGTGATAAATATGAATGGAAAAATTGGAGGAATGTTTTGAAAGAAACGATAAAATTTATAAATAAAAAATAAAATTTTTACAATTTTATTTTTTATTTATAAATGAATTTTCAAAAAAAATTTATATCTAATTTTTTTCTTTATTTTTTTCAATCTGTTCATATAAAGATTTCATTTTTTCTAAAGAAGTAGAAATTTGCTTTTCTTTTTCTTTTAATTCATCGTTTTTTTCAGAAAGTTGAATCTTTAATTTTTCATTTAAAATTTTCATTTCTTCAATATTTTGTTGGAATTTGTCTTCTTGTTCTAATAATTTTTTATTATTAATTTCTAAATTTTTAAATGTTCTTCTTTGTTTTGTAATATCGTGAGCGAAAATAATTATTTTATAAATATTATTCCTAATATTAAAAATTGGATTATAAGATGCACTAACCCATATTGCATCACCATTTTTTTTAATTCTTTTAAATGCACCTTTTATGAATTCTCCCTTTTTTAGTTTGTTCCAAAAATCAGCATAAAATTTTGTTGTTACATATTCTTTATTTACAATATTATCGTGATTCATTCCGATAATTTCTTTTATTGGATATTCTAATAAATCAGCAAACAACTCATTAATATATATAATTTTACCATTAATATCCATTTCAATAATTGCATTTGAACGTTCTATTCCATTGATTTTTCCTTTTAAATCTAAGAAAGTTAATTTATCAGATGTTATATCTAAAGAAGACGCAATGATTTTATAAGGTTTTTTATTTTTATCTAAAACAGGTACATAAGTTGATTTTAACCATATTTCCTTTCCAAATTTATCTATATTAACAAATTCTCCGGAATATATTTCTCCTTCATTCAAATCGTCCCACAATTTTTTATGAAACTTTATTTCTTCTTTCTCTTCAGAAATAAATAAATTGTAGCTATTACCAACCATTTCTTCATCTGAATATCCAATTAATTCCTCAAATAATTTATTTACTCTTTTAATTTTTCCTTTCATATCAAACTCAACAACCGCTGTCGTATTATCTACAGCATTTAATTGTCCTCTCATTTCTAAATCTTTTTCCATAATTTCTCCTATTCGTTTTTTATTTTCTATGTTTAAAATTTTAATTGCTCTTTGTTGTTCTTTTTCTCTTTTTGCAAGACTTTCTTTGGTAACTTGTAATTCTTCTAAATTTTGACGCATTTCTTCATCTCTTAGTGCAAGTTCTTCCTCTTTAAATTTTGCATCTTTTAATAATCTGACAGTATTTAAATTTGTTTTCAGAGTAGCAATTGCTGATGCAATATTTTCACCTATTTTTTCTACAAATTCTATTTTATAATTTTTCAACTCTAAAAAAGAAGCAATTTCTATAACACCATAAATTTTCTCATTTACTTTTAAAGGAACAATAAGTAAAGAACGTGGCTTAGAATCTCCAAGTCCAGAACCAATATTAATATATGTTTTTGGCAGATCTGTAATATAAATTATTTCTTGCTCTTGCATACATCTTCCGAGAAGTCCTTCTCCTATTTCTATTCGTTTTTCTAATATTTTTTTTCTACTATAAGCATAGCTTGCCATTAGTTCTAAAAAAATATCATTTTTATTTTCATCATTAATAATAAATAATCCTCCTTGATTTACTCCAACATATTTAATTAGATTTTTAATTATATCGAAAGAAAAGTTATTAATATTATCATCATTTTTTTGTAAAATATCACTAAACATTGCTATACCGTTAGTTGTCCATCGTCTTTCTTCGTTTTCTTTTTTTCTTAGTGCTTCTTCTTTAGAGGCATTATAAAGTTCATTTTTCATTTTTATTAAAGAATTTCCTAGTAAATCATTTTCACTAAGAGATGTAAACTTTATTTTAAAATTTCCTTTTCCTATTTCTTCAGAGAATTCAGAAGTTTTTTTTAAATTTTTCACAAGTATATTTAAAGCTATGCTCATTTCTCCAATTTCGTCATTACTTACTTTTATTTCTTTTTTTGGAAGTATTCCTTTTCCCATATCAAGAACAATATTTTTTATAAACTCCAGTGGAGTTTTTATTGTTCTTATTGTAAGAATTCCTGTCAAAAGAACAATAATGCCCATAATATTCCCCATATAAACAACCAGTCTTTCAAACCATGAAAAATCTTTAATAATTTGAGCATTTAAATTGTCAACAATTTTTTCTTGATTTTCTATTAAAATATTTAATTCTTTCAAAATTTCATCTGTCATTTCTATAATTTCTCCATTAGTTTCTACTTGTGGGTTAATTTCAAAAAATACAAGTGGGTCTTCATAGCTTTCAAAATCTTTTAGTTGACTCATTATAATTTTGTGTTTTTTAAAGAGTTTTTCTATTAATATTTTTGTTTTAAAAAATATTTTTTTATCTTTTTCTTTCCATAAGAAAACGAATTTATTTGATATTTTTTTTTCTAAATTTACATATATTATATCATGTAAACTTTTTAAAAGTTTTTTTTCAGGTGTATTTTCTTTTCTATCAACAAGCACCCAGTTTTTAATTAAAAATTTAGAATTATTAATTATATATGATAAGTCATGAAGATAAGAAACAGAAGGCATATAAACTTGTGTTATCTTAATGCTTGTTTTGCGATTTTCTTCTGCTGTTATATAAATTAAATAAGCATTAATAGCTACAGCTATTAATAATATTACAAAACCAATTCCTAATTTTTTTGTTATTGTAAATTTGAATTTCATAAAAATATAAAAAAAATTTCTTAAAATTAATAAAAAATTTATTTTTAATAAATAATAAAAAAAAAAAATGAAAAAAAAAAAAAATTTAACATTTTAATTTGAAATAAAAAAATTTTTTGAAAAAAATAATGAAATTTTTAACATTTTAATTTGAAATAAAAAAAAATATTATTTTAATAATTTTATAAAAAATTTTTTTTTTTGTAAAAAATATATTATGAATAAAAAAGAGATAAAAAATTCTTTAAGTAAAAAATTTAAAGAAGAAGAATTATTAAATGAAATTATCGAATTTGAAACTTTTACTTTCAAAAAAGGAGATGTTTTTAAAGATAAAAAGCCTCCTTTTAAATATTTTCCACTTTTAATTTCTGGGAAAATTCAAGCTTTTAATTATGATAATTTTGGAAATGAAATTCCTGTTTATGACATTATAGAATGTGAAAGTTGTATTATTTCCATAACAAATTCTATGGGAAGTGAAATAAGTCTTCCAAATTCCAGAGTTAAAAAAGATGGAGAGCTAATTTTAATTCCAACAGAAAAGGCAAATGAATGGATAGAAAAATATTCAAGTTGGCGTAATTTTGTTGTTAAAATGTATTCTCGAAGGTTGAATGAATTATTATTCAATAATGAACTAATAAGTCATCAAAAAAGTAAAATAGGAAAGCAAAATGAGCAAATTAAATCAAGCATACGTTATGCTTCTCGCATACAAGATGCTGTTTTGCCAACAAAAGATGAACTATTAGAAAAATTTCCAAAACACTTTCTTTTATTTAAGCCTCGTGATATTGTCAGCGGCGATTATTACTGGACAATGCAATTGAAAAACAAAACTGTTATTGCTATTGCTGATTGTACAGGACATGGAGTACCAGGTGCGTTTATGAGTATGCTTGGAATTTCGCTTTTAAATGAAATTGTTTCTAAGAATGAGAATTTTACTCCAGGTGAAATTTTGGATGCACTTAGAGAAAAAATAAAAAATTCTCTCAGACAAACAGGTAAAAAAGACGAAGCAAAAGACGGAATGGACATTGCGATAGCAATTATTGATACAGAAAATAAATGTTTACAGTTTGCTGGTGCATATAATCCGCTTTATTTAATAAGAAACGGCGAACTAATGCAAATTAAAGCAGACAGAATGCCAGTTGGCATTTATCTTAAAGAAAAAGAAAATTTTACAAATAATAATATTTCAATCAAAAAAGATGATGTGATTTATATGTTTTCTGACGGTTATGTTGACCAAATAGGTGGAAAAAAGAATAAAAAATTTATGCGTAAGCGATTTGTAAAATTACTTATGGACAATCATAAAAAAACTATGCAAGAGCAAAAAGCAATTTTAACAGAGACCATAGAAAATTGGCAATCTGACAACGAACAGGTAGATGATATTCTTGTAATGGGGATTAAAATCTAATAAAAAATAAATTTTGATTATTTTATTTTTTAAATTTTAAAAATCATAAAAAAATTTATACTTTTAAAACTCTTAAAATTTTGGGCATTTTTTCAAAAAACTTTTTTTATTAAAAAAAATGCAAAATTTTTAATAGCTTATTATATATTCAAGTTTTTTAGGGTAACATTTGAAAGAAAGTAAATATTTTGGATAATTAATAATTTGAACTTTCATTTTATTTTTTACAATTTTGTTATTTTTATCAAAAATTGAATTGTAATTTACTATGGCTTTGAAATCATTTTTATCTAATTTTTTATAATTACTTAAACCTATTAAATAAGTTATTCTTATTGTGCTTGGAAAGATTTTTATGGACTCTTTTTTTGGAATATTAATAATTTCTACAGGTATTTTTACTGTTGCTTCTGTAAATTTTTCTACTGGAATATTTAAATTAACACTTATTTGAGAATATTTTACATCTTTTAAAATTTTTAATTTAATAGATTCTTGAACATCTTTTGATAAATTATTATAAGTTCTTCCCAATGTTTCTACAAATTTAATTGTATCTAAAATTGATGCTGTTGCAGATAAAGTTACGCTATCTGGAAGAGTGAAAATTTCCTCTTTCAACATATATTGTTTTTTTAAATTTACTTCTACATTATGTTTTACAAAAAACTTTTTTCTAATTATAGAAGAAAAATTGAAAAATAAAGTGTCTATATTAATATTTTTAAGAAAAAATTTCCTTTCTAATTGTGTTTTTATATTTTCTAATAATTCCTTTTTTGTAAGAAAAAAAATTTTATCATTTTTCTTCATTTTATTTTTTAATAAAAGAAGAGAAATATCTAAATTAATTGGTTTAATAATATTTCCGATTTTGTATTTTAACAGATTAAAACCAACACTTTCTATTTCTAATTCTATTTTTTTAGGAAGCTTTCTGCTTAAAACTTTATTTTTAGGAATATTTTTATAAAAAATTGGATATTCTATTTTTGTAGTATATTTTTTATCTAATACATTTAAAAACCAAAGTATAGAAGCTAAAATAAAAAAAAATAAAAATAATCCATTTTTTTTTGTAATTATTTTTTTTTTTATAAAATTATAAATTATAGACATTAAAAAAATTTTAAATTAATTTTTCAAAAATAAAAAAATATATGAAAATTAAATTAATTTTTTTCAGCAAAATGCTAAGAAAGTTTTTTGCAAAATGAATTTCTATTTATATAAAAAGATTGAAAATCATATGAATTTGGAAATAATATATAAATTAAATGAAAAAGAATTCCTCTTTGGAAATAATATATAAATTAAATGAAAAAGAATTCCTCTATATAAGAAATATTGTTTTTCTCATGAAATTTATAAAAAAGCAAATTTTAAAATTATAATCTTTAAATTTTTTTTTGGATTTTTTATAAAAAATCCAAAAAAAAATTAATTTTAATTTGGAATAATTACTTCTCCTTTGACAAATAATTTAATTTTACTTGGCTGTGAATTTGTAAAAAGAGTGATTGATTTATATATACTTCCTCTTTTTCTATCACTGTCAAAAATTATTTCTATCTCTCCTTTTCCTCCGGGAGAAAGTGGTCCTTGTACGATAGTTCCAAAATCGTGTTCTTCTGTTTCGAATTTCACTTTTGGCAATTTACTGAAATCGCCATCATCGGAAGCAGAAACTGGATTTTGTACAATATCTGCACTAATTTTTTTTTCTTTATGAGAATTTTCATTACAAGAAAATAAAAATATCAAAATAAATAACAAATAATAATTTTTCATTTTATAATTAATTTTTAAATTAAACCCCTACCGGTTTTTTTTATCATTTTTTCTTTACGTAAATATTTTACTATTTTATCTAAAATACCATTTACAAAAGCAGTATTTTTTTTTGAACCGTATAATTTAGACTAAATAAAATTTTTACAAATTCCAAATCTTCATCTTTGCTATATAAGGACATTAATTTTTTATCGTTTTTATCTTTCACCTT
>NBLL01000017.1 GCA_002084355.1 Bacteroidetes bacterium 4572_128
AAAAAAATTTTTTTTTTTTAATTATTAAAAACATTAAAAAATTGGCGTTTTTTGAAAAAAATTTTTTTTTAAATTATTAAAAACATTAAAAAATTGACGTTTTTTGAAAAAATTTTTTTTTAAATTATTAAAAACATTAAAAAATTGGCGTTTTTTGAAAAAAATTTTTTTTTTTTTAATTATTAAAAACATTAAAAAATTGGCGTTTTTTGAAAAAAATTTTTTTTTAAATTATTAAAAACCATAAAATTTTGGTTTTTTTGGCGTTTTTTGAAAAAAATTTTTTTTTAAATTATTAAAAACCATAAAATTTTGGTTTTTTTGGAAAAAATTTTTTTTTAAATTATTAAAAACATTAAAAAATTGGCGTTTTTTGAAAAAAATTTTTTTTTAAATTATTAAAAACATTAAAAAATTGGCGTTTTTTGAAAAAAATTATTAAAAACATTAAAAAATTGGCGTTTTTTGAAAAAATTTTTTTTTTAAATTATTAAAAACCATAAAATTTTGGTTTTTTTGAAAAAAAATTTTTTTTAAATTATTAAAAACATTAAAAAATTGGTTTTTTTTGAAAAAAATTTTTTTTTTAATTATTAAAAACATTAAAAAATTGGTTTTTTTGAAAAAAAATTTTTTTTAAATTATTAAAAACATTAAAAAATTGGTTTTTTTTTAAATAAAAAATTTTTTATTTTTTTATAAAAATAAAATTATGAAAAAAATAGTTTTAATAGGAGCAGAATCTACTGGCAAAACAACTATGGCAAAACAACTTGCAAAATATTATAACACAATTTTTTTACATGAATATGCTCGTGAATATATAGAAAATTTAAAGCGAAATTATTGTTATAAAGATCTAATAAAAATTTCGAAAAAACAGATTGAATTGGAAAATAAATATAAAAAAAAAGCAAATAAATATTTTTTTTTAGACACCGATTTAATAATTACAAAAATTTGGTTCTTAGAAGTTTTTAAAAAAATCCCTTATTTTTTGGAAAAAAAAATTTTGGAAAATAAAGCAGATTTATATTTAATAATGGCGACAGATATTAAATGGGAATTTGATAAAACAAGAGAAAATGGAAATCAAAAAATACGAAATTATTTGCAAAATTTATATGAAAAAGAATTAATTAATTACAATTTTAATTACGAAATAATTAAAGGAAAAAATGAAAAAAGGTTTGAAAATGCTTTATTAAAAATTGAAAATTTTTTTTCAAAAAAAATTATATTTTGAAAAAAAATTTTTCATAAAATTGGCATTTTTTTTAAACTTTTAAAGTTTCGCCTTCTGTTTTTGCAATTATTACTGCTCCGCAAGTATCACTCCAAACATTAATAGAAGTTCTAAACATATCAAGTATTCTATCAACAGCAAGAATTAAACCAACTCCTTCAAGAGGCAAACCAACGGCTGTCAAAATAATAGATAACATTACAAGACCAGCCATAGGAATTGCCGCCGCTCCTATTGAAGCCAATAATGCTGTTACAACAACCAGAGTTTGGTCAAGAAAACCTAAATCTACACCGTAAGCCTGAGCTATAAACATAGCTGCAACACACTCATAAAGTGCAGTTCCGTCCATATTCATAGTTGCCCCAAGTGGCAAAGTAAAACTCGTTACTTTTGTGGAAACACCATCATTTTTTTCTACAGACTCCATAGTCAAAGATAAAGTAGCTCCGGAAGAAGATGTCGAAAATGCAGTTAAAATAGGAATTCTTACAGCTTTAAAATGCAACCAAGGGTCAGATTTACCTATAAATTTTAACATTAACGGTAAACTAACTAAAGCATGAAATGCTAATCCAGCAAGAACAGCTAACATATAAAGTCCAAGAGTACTCGCTAAATTATCTAAATTATCAGAATTATCAGCTATAACTTTCGCAACTATTCCAAATATTCCAAGTGGAGTGAACATAATTATAAATTTAGTGATTTTCATCATCACCTCAAAAGAAGCATTGAAAAAATCAACCAAAAAAGTATTATATTTTTTTTCTATTTTTGTTATGAAAAAACCAAATAACAAAGCAAAGAAAATAATAGACAACATATTTCCAGAAGACATCGCTTGAAAAATATTTTTCGGAACTATTTGCATTAAAGTATCACTTATAGATTGTCCACCTCCAACAACTAAACCTTCTGCTTTTTCTTGTAAATTTAACGAAGCATTAGAACCGGGTTGAATAATATTTACAAAAAATAAACCAGTCAAAATTGCCAATGTACTTGTTACCACATAATAAGACATAGTTTTTAAACCTAATCTTCCAAGATTTTCAGCACTTCCAATGTTTGTAATTCCAGATATTATAGAA
Source organism: Bacteroidetes bacterium 4572_128 (assembly GCA_002084355.1). Lineage (GTDB taxonomy): Bacteria > Bacteroidota > Bacteroidia > Bacteroidales > 4572-128 > 4572-128. The sequence continues at coordinate 2,341 of NBLL01000017.1, forward strand.
GTTAAAACAAGAGGAACTATTACCATTTTCAATGCTCTCATAAATAAATCTCCCATCCAACTTACCAATTCAATATAATTCTTATAAGAATACTGCTTAATTTCTAATTTATATTCTTCCGCATCAGGTGCTCCTAATATTTCTTTTAATTCTTCATTAAAAATCGTTTCACTAGAATATTTTTTATCTTTTATTTTTTCTAAATTTTTAATTACATCTTCAGGAATTTCACGAATAATTTTAAAAACAGAGTCCTTAGAAATAAATTCTTTTACTTCAAATTTTTTCAACTCTGATATTGTGGAATCCGTAATTTTATGATAAGGCGCAAAAAATATTCCATACATTACACCAATAACTAATGCAATTAATATTTGCCAGTAAAGAGCTATTTTTTTCATTATTTTTTATTTAATTTATTTAATTTCATATTTTTAAAATTGATAAAATTGATAAAATTATTAATTTTTTACAAAATTAATAATTTTTTATTATATAAAAAAAATTGAAATTATAATTCTTTTATTTTGCTTGAAGTGTAATTATTGGAATAAGCATTTCTTCTAATGAAATTCCACCATGCTGAAAAGTATTTTTATAATATCTTGCGAAATAATTATAATTATTTGGATAAGCAAAAAAATCATTATTATAAGCAAAAACATAACTTGAACTTAAATTCGTAGAAGGTAAATAAGCTTTATTTGGCTTAGCTATTTCAAAAACTTGTTTTCTTTTATAGCTCAAATTTTTACCTTGTTTGTAACGCAAATTGGTACTTGTATTCCTATCTCCAACAATTCTAATAGCTTTATTTATTTTTATCATTCCGTGGTCTGTAGTTATTATAACTTTCCTTTTTTTCTTAGATAAAATTTTTAAAAATTCTAATAAAGATGAATGTTTAAACCAAGATAAAGTTAAAGATCTATAAGCAGCATCATTATCAGCAAGTTCTTTTATCATATCCATTTCTGTTCGTGCATGCGAAAGCATATCAACAAAATTATAAACAACAACAGATAATTTGTTTTTTAAAATTTTATTTACATTATCAAGAACATTTTTTCCCGCTTGATTATTTGTGATTTTATCATAAGAAAAATTTATATTTATAGAAAAACGATGCAAATGTTTTTTTAATAGTTCTTTCTCATAGAGATTTTTCCCACCTTCTTCTTCGTCATTTAGCCATAAATTTGGATAAAGTTTTTGAATTTCTGAAGGCATTAAACCAGCAAACATAGAATTCCTTGCATATTGTGTAGAAGTTGGAAGAATACTGCAAAATATTTTTTCTTCTTCTAAATGAAAATATTCTAAAATTATTGGTTCTAAAACTTTCCACTGGTCAAAACGTAAATTATCAATTACAATAACAACAACTTTACCATCATTATTAAGATGAGGAAAAACTTTCTCTTGAAAAATATTAGGAGACATTAAAGGTTTGTTTATGTTTCTTTTTTCAAACCATTTCAAATAATTTTTTTTTATGAAATTGGAAAAAGAATTATTTGCTTCATTTTTTTGCATCTCTAAAACCTCATCCATAGTATTATCATTAGATTTTTTTAATGCTATCTCCCAGTAAACCAATTTTTTATAAACTTCAATCCAATTGTCAAAATTTATAGCATTTCCAATTTGTATTCCGATTTTTCCAAATTCTGACTGATAAGAAGAAGTTATTTTTTCTTTTACAAGACGTTTTTTATCAATATTCTTTTTTATAGAAAGAAGTATTTGATGTGGATTAACTGGCTTAATTAAAAAATCTGCTATCTGCGAACCTATCGCTTCTTCCATAATATGCTCTTCCTCGCTTTTTGTTATCATAATTACAGGAATACTAGGAGCAATTTTTTTTATTTTTGATAAAGCTTGCAAACCACTTATTCCAGGCATATTTTCGTCCAGAAAAACTAAATCTATAGAATTGTAATTTTCTTCTACTATTTCAATGGCAGAATCTCCGCTATTTGTTGTAATAAGATCATAATTTTTTGATTTAAGAAACAAAATATGCGACTTTAAAAAGTCAATTTCATCATCTGCCCAAAGAATTTTTACTTTTTTATTCATTATAATTTTAAATTAAAAATCTCATATATACATTTTTTTTCAAAAAAAAAAAAAAAATTTTAAGCATTTTTTTTAATTTTTTTTATTAATAAAAAATATTTATTATTGTATAAATTTTTAATTTTTAATTTTATTTATGAAACAAATAAAGATAATAATTTTTGGTTCTATTTTGTTTTTTGCTTTTATTCTTATTGGAAATTCTCAGCCAATTATGAAAACAAAAAATCAATTAGCAAAAGAAAAAGATGAAAGGTATATGAAAAATGCCACTCTGGAAGACCAATATTATAAACAAAAAGATTATGTTGTTGCAATGAAATATTGGAGGGTTTTATATAATACTTATCCAATATCTTCAAAAAATATTTATTTACACGGAGTAAAAATGTATAAATCTTTTGCAAAAAAACATAAAAAAGACAAAGTTTTAAAAGCAAAATATCTTGATACATTAATGGCAATTTATGACAATAGGATAAAATATTTCAAAGAAGAAGGTAAAGTTCTTAGAAAAAAAGGTGTCGATTTGTTTACTTATGATGCAGGAAATATAGAAAATGTAGAAAAAGCTTTTCTTATTATGGAAAGCTCTATAAAAATAACTGGTGAAAAAAGTAGTCATTTAATTTTCACTCCATTTATGAAAGCACTTGTAAAACTTTTCAAAAAGAAAAAAATTGATAAAGAAAAAGTTGTAAATGTATTTTCTATGTGTATGGCAATAATAGAAAAAAACATCAAAAGTAATAAGAAAAATGCTGAGAAGTTTAAAACTGAGCTGTTAAAAAAAATAACAACTATGTTATTACGAGCAAAATGTAAAAATTCGGAGTTATTTGCCAATGCTGCTATAGAATTATATAATTTAGAACCTTCAGCATCAGCGGCTTACAATCTTGCAAATTTATTTTTCAAAAAAGAAAATTATGAAAAATCTTCTGAGTTCTATTTAAAATCTATAGAATTAGAAGAAGACTCTGTGGTAAAAGCAACTTATTATTATGAACTTGCTTTAATTACAAATGGAAAATTAAAAGACAAAATTAAAGCAGTTTCCTATTGCAGAAAAGCAACAAAATTTAATAAAAATTATGGGAAACCATATATTTTAATTGGAAATATTTATCTTGCAAGCAAAAACAGTTGTGGAAGTAATAATTTTGAAAAAAAAGCAGTTTATTGGATAGTTGTTGATAAATTTATAAAAGCAAGGTCTGTAGATGAAAATATAAAAGAAGAAGCAAATAAATTAATTGCTACTTATAGAAAATATTTTCCAGGTCAAGAAGATGCTTTTTTTAGAGGAGTAAAAGATGGTGCAACTTATAAAGTTGGGTGTTGGATAAACGAAACAACAAAAAATATTTGTTTTTATGCAATATAATTTTTCTTATGCAGAAGATATTGAAAGAGAAGAAATCAAGTCTGATAAAATTATTAAGAAAATTAAAAAAGGTGAAAATATTGCATTAGAAAATTTTATTATAAAAGGGGATTTAGATTTTACACAAATTGCTGAAGATATTCAAGTTTCAAAAAATAAATTCCGCTCTTATTTGAAAAATTCTTTTATATTTTCAAATTGTATTTTCGAAGGAAAAGTTTTTTCTTTTAAAAAAGAAGAAAAAGAGGAAAAAGAATATCTTGTAAATTTTGAAAAAAATTTAATATTTTTTTCTTGCGAATTTAAAGAAGAAGTAAATTTCAAAGAAGCAATAATTAATGGAATTTCAAATTTTAGCAATTCGAAATTTTTAAAAAAATTAACTTTTGAAGGAGTTTTTTTCAATTATCAAAATGTTTATTTCACTGGAAGCATTTTTGAAAAAAAAGTGAAATTTCAAAGAGCCGTTTTCTTAGGGAATGCAAATTTTTTAAAAACTAAATTTAAAGGGAAAACAAGTTTTCAAAGTTCTATTTTTAAAGGGAATGCACAATTTGGTGCATCAAATTTTAACGAGAGATTAGATTTTAGTAATATCATTGTTCATGGAAATTTATTTTTCAATCAATCGGTATTTTATAATAATATATTATTCAATAATTCTATTTTTAAAAATAGAGCAGAATTTGTCGGAACAAAATTTTTAATTGATAGCGATTTTACTGAAGTTGTTTTTAGCGGAAAGACTTCTTTTTCCAAAGCAAACTTTTCAGGAAAAATAAATTTTACAAGTGTTGTATTTTTTATCGGTAAACCAAATATTGAAAATTTAAAAATAGATGGGAATATTAATTTTATCTTAGAAAACGCTCAATATTTAAAAACAGAAAATTTAAAAAATATAGATTTTAAAAAATAATTTTTCAAAAATTCGTTTAAATAAAAAAAAGCAATTATTTTAATAAATTTTATAATTTAAAAAAAAATTTTTCAAAAATCGGCAATTTTTTAATGAATTTTATAATTTATAAAAAATCTTTTTTCAAAAAAAAGCAAATATTTTAATGATATTTTCAAAATAAAAATATTGAAATTTTTGGATAAATTTTGAGAAAATTTTAAAACATTGGAGGTTTGAAAAAAACCTTCAATGTTGTTTTAAGATTTTTCTTATTAAAATTTTGGCGTTTTTTTGAAAAAAAAAATTTTTTAATTTAAAATTTTGTTTCTTTGTTTTAAAATTTCGTAAACAATTATTCCAGTTGCTACTGAAACATTCAAAGATTTTATTTTTCCTTTTACTGGAATTTTTACTTTTTCATCACAAATTTTTAAAATTCCTTTTTCTACTCCTTTATCTTCTGAACCCATAATAATTGCGGTAGGAATTTTAAAATCTAATTCATAATAAATTTTATCTGCTTTTTCTGTACTTGCAACTATCGATAAACCATTCTGTTTCAAATAATAAATTGCATCTTTTAAATGTCCAACTCTACAAATTGGCATTTCAAGTAATGCTCCAGAAGAAGTTTTTACCGCATCAGAATTTATCTGGGCTGAATTTTTATCCGGAACAATAATTAAATCTACTCCCGCACATTCTGCACTTCTTGTAATTGCTCCAAAATTTCTAACGTCAGTAATTTTATCTAAAATTAAAACCACAGGATTTTTTCCTTCTGCAAGAATTAGAGGTATAATTTCTTCTAATTTTTCATAAGCTATTGGCGACATTATCGCAATAACTCCCTGATGATTTTCTTGTGTTATTCTATTTAATTTTTCTATAGGAACAAATTGAAAAGGAGTATTTACTTCTTTTAAAGTTTTTTTTAATTTGAAAAATAAATCTCCACGTAAATTATGTTTTATGAAAATTTTTTCAATTTCTTTTCCATCTTTTATTGCTTCCATTATTGAATGGAAACCAAAAATATAATTTTTTTTCATTTTTTTTTTTATAAAATTACCAAGAAAAAGCTTCTTCTTTTAACCATTTATTTTGAGAACGTAAAACCTGCTCAATTACATCTCTGACACAAGTTTCGCCACCTTTTTTATCTGAAATATATTTAGAAATTTTTATAATTTCTTCCGAAGCATCAGATGGACAAGTTGGCATTCCGACAATTTTCATTATTTCATAATCTGGAATATCATCACCCATATATAAAACTTCATCCGGCGACAATTCATATTTTGATAAAAAATCCTCAAAATCAGTTAATTTATGATGTGAAGCTAAATAAATGTCTGTAAGACCAAGTTTTTTAAATCGCATCTCGACAGATTTTGAATTTCCACCTGTAATAATTGCGATTGGAAAACCTTTTTTTATTGCATATTGAACGGCGTAACCGTCCTTTGTGTTCATAGAACGTAACATATCGCCATCAACATAAAGCATAACATTCGAAGTGAAAACTCCATCAACGTCAAAAGCAAATGCTTTTATTTTTTTTAAATATTCTTTATTAAAGCTCATATTTTTATTTTGTAATTTACAAATATCATCGCTGACAAAATTATAAATTTTATTCCAATTAGAAGAATAAAAATTTAATTTTTCTTTATGTTTTTTTATAATATTTTTATCGTTTCTAATTGCTGGTCCCGTTTGAACTTTTAAAGGCAAATTTTTTTCAATTTTTTTTGAAGTTTCAAAAATTAACGGTCTTAAAATATCAAAAGGAATATTATTTTTTTTTAAAATTTCATTAGAAATGGCATAAAAATGATTTACAAAATTACAAGAAAAAGTCGCAGATAAATGTAAAACTTCTCTTTTTTTAGAGTTTATAAAGAATATTCTATAAGAAATTTTTTTTGCTAAATTTTCAAGAATTTTTAAATTTTTTTCATTATTCGCTTCTAAACAAATTGGAACATTTTTAAAATCAATATATGTATTTTTTGAAAAAGTTTGCAATGGATAAAAAACACCAAAATTTTTCGTGTAATTTTGAAAAATATTTATTCCTAAACTTCCTGCTGTGTGGACGAAAAATTTATTTCTCAAATTTATTTTTTCCAAAATATCTTTTATAAATTCATCTTTCAAAGAAAAAATATATAAATCAGCATTTTTACAAATTTTATTTAAATCATTTGTAAAATCTGTTTTTAAAAAATTTGCAAGAATTTTAGCAGATTTTTTTGTCCTGCTATAAATTTGCAAAATTTCATTCTTTTGAAATGATAAATTTTTTGCGAGATGTGTAGCAAGATTTCCTGCTCCAAGAATAACTATTTTCATAAAATGTTATTTTTTTTTAAATAAAAAATTTTTTCATAAAAATTATAAGAACCAAAATATATATATTATTTATGTGAAATTAAAAAAAAAATTATTTTATAATTATATTTTCGTAATAAGTTTCATCTTCTTTTAAAATTAAAACTCCTTTTCCAATTCTCAGCTTTGAAGCATCACTTTTTTCAACTCTAATATCAAGTATTGCCTCATATTGAGATTCAAAATATACTTTTCCATGAACATCTGTATAGCGAACTTCATCAATGATATTATTATCATTATCATTTTCAACCCAAATTCTTACTTTCGCATAAAAAACAACAAGGCTATCTGTATCGAAAACAGTTATAACTGCCTTTGGTTTATCTATATCTTTTGAGCAATTAGAAAAAAATAAAATTCCAAATGACATGAAAATAGTTATTAAAATTAAATTTTTCATTTTTTTTTTTTTTTTTAATATTTTTTTTTAATATTGTAATTAATTTATTTTTTTACAAATAAATAAATTTTTTACGAATTTTTAAAATTATGAAAAAAATAATTTTTATTTTAATATCTTTTTTTTATTTTTCTTATTATTTACAAGGACAGGAAAAAATCACTACTGTTTTAATAAAAACAAATTTAGGAGATATGAAAATTGAACTTTACAATGAAACGCCTTTGCATAAGGAAAATTTCATAAAATTGGTTAATGAAAATTTTTATAATGAACTTCTTTTTCATAGAGTTATAAAAAATTTCATGGTACAAGCTGGTGATCCAAATTCCAAAAATGCGAAAAAAGGTGCTCGTTTAGGAAATGGCGGAACAGATTATAAAATTCCTGCGGAATTTAATAAAAAATTTTTTCATAAAAAAGGTGCTCTTGCTGCTGCAAGACAAGGGGATAATATAAATCCACAAAAAATGTCTTCTGGGTGTCAATTTTATATTGTTCAAGGTAATGTTTATACGATAGAAAAATTAAAATCTTTCGAAGCACGTATGAAAATACCTTTTTCTGAAGAACAAAAAAAGGCTTACACAACATTAGGCGGAACTCCACATTTGGATTATAATTATACCGTTTTTGGAGAAGTAATAGAAGGTTTAGAGATTATTGACAAAATAGCGTCATCGCAAACGGATAGAGGAAATAGACCTTTGGAAGATATTAAAATTATTTCTATGAAAATTTTGCAAAAATAAATTTTTTAATTATTTTTACAATTATAAAAATTTCAAATTTTATGAAACAAATTTCTGAAAAAGACTTGATAAAAAAATTGATTTTGTCTAATAAGATTAACGAAACTATAGAAAGGTTACGTTCTTTATTTTCTCGATATCTTATTGTAAAAGATAAAAATGATGAAAGTAAAAATATTGTAGATAAGTTTTATGACGAGCTTTTTATGCTTTCTAATAGATTATCTGGAATAATAGAGCTGAGAAATCTTGGAATTACAGATGATGAAACTTCTGATAATGAAAAGAAAAATTTACAAAATCCTTTATTAAATATTTTAGAAAATCTTCCAAATGATTTTTATTCTTTTTTATATGAAGAAGAGCATGAGAAAAATATTTGGGAAAAAGCAAAAAATTCTGATGGACTTAATGATTACAATGCATATTTGAAAAAATATCCAAAAGGAAAATTTGTTAATGAAGCTCAATATTTTAAGCAAAAGTTAGAAATATTGAAAAAAATTGAAACAAAGAATATTGAACTTATTAGGTATGAAGAAATTATAATTTCTGAACAAAAAGAAAAAAAAATTTGGGAAGAAACTGTAAGAAAAAATACAATAGCATCATATCAAATATATTTAGATATGTATGCTTCAGATGGTAAATTTCTTAGCGAAGCAAAAATTGGTAAACAAAAATTAGAAGCTTTAGAATTTAAAAAGCAAAATGAAATTGAACTTGCCGAATTAGAGAAAAGAATACAAAATGAGCAGGCAGAAAATCAAGCATGGAAAATTGCAAATCATAAAGATAAAGTTTCGTCTTATGAAGAGTATTTAAATAAATATCCATCAGGAAATTTCTCTGAAAAAGCCATTAGATTAATTAAAAAAATAAAAGAAAAAAAAGATTTCATTCGTAAAAAAGAGACTTTAAGAAAAGATGACGAGCAAAAGGAATTAGCATCTTGGAATCTTGCAAATTCAAAAGATACTTTTGTTTCTTATGATATTTATTTAAAAAAATATCCTAATGGCAAATATTCTAAACAAGCTTCTGTTTATAAAAAAAGGATATTAATCCTACAAAAAAGAAGTAAAGCAGAAGAAGAATTAAGTATTTTAAATGAAATTATAGAAAAAGATGAAAAAGAAAAATTGATGTGGGAAGATGCCAAAAAGACAAGTTCTATAAATTTGTTTCGTGAATATGTTTCTTCTTATCCAGACGGACGTTTTATTACAAGAGCAAAAAAGATGCTTTTAGATTTGGAAGTAAAAAAGCGAAAAAGAGAGGAAGAAGAACTAATACGTTCGTTAGAATTAAAAGCAGAGCAAGAAAATAGAAAAGAAGAAGAAATTTATATCTCTGATAATAAAGAAGAAACAGAAAAGAAAAAATTAACTCCATTATCAAATTTTAATTTTGATGAAAAAAATAAGAAAGTTGAAGAAAAAGACATTGTAAAAGAAAGCGAAGAATTAGATAATTATATAAAAGAAATTGAAAAAAAAAATAAAGAAAATGAAAAAAAGTCTTTACATACTGAAAAAAATATTCCAAAATTAGAAGAAAAAATCAAAATTTCTGAAGAAGAAAATTTAGAAAATGAAAATATAAAATATGAAAAAAAGTTAGAGGAAGTAGCAAAAGAGGCAGAGAAAAAAGCAAGGTTAAGATATGAGGTTCAAAAAAAGAAAGATAAAAAAGTATCCAGAAATACAAAAATACTTTTTTGGGCAATTACTGTAATGATTACCGTTTGGTTTGTTACTAATTATCTTTTAGATTTTATTGATAAAAGGGGAAAGATGGAGCATGAAAAAGAAATTGCTATGGAAGAAGAGCAAGAAAAAATCATCAACAAAAGGCACAAAGATTCTATAGAAAATGTTCTTGCTATGCAAAGAGAAAAAGGTATTTATAATAAAAAAAGTAAAGAGCAAGCACGTCAAGATTCTATAAATAATCTAAAAGAGCAAGAAAAAGCTAATGAAGAAACTAAACGAATTAAACAAGAAAATATGGCTTTATTAGAAGACTGGAATAAACTTTCTGATGCATGGAAAAATATTTTATCTAAAGCTGGAAAATTTGGAAATAAACCAAGTGCTAATGATTTGAGGAAATTATCTAAGGTTAAAATTTTGGATATTAACGGGAATAAAGATATAAAAAATTTAAACCCAATAAAGATATTTCCAAATTTAAGTAAATTAAAAATGGAAAATACCGAAATTAGCGACTTAAATCCTTTGAAAAATTTTGGAAAGTTAAAAGAATTATTTTGTTCTAATTCTAAAGTTTCTAAAGATGAAGTAAGAAGTTTTAGGAAAGCTAATCCTAAATGTTTTGTTGTTTTTGTTCAAAAATAATTTTTTTTTTAAAAAAAATTATTAATTTTGAAAAATTTTAAAATTATAAATTTATGAGTGGTTTAACAGCAAAAATAGATTTAACAAAAAAAGGAGATAGTAATCCAGTTGAAATTAAGCAATTGATGGCAACTTTAAAATGGACTTCTGCTGACGATTTTGACTTAGCTGCTGTTTATGTAAAAAATAACGGTGAATGTGGTCTTATTTATTATGGAAATCAAGGTTCGCTTGCGTCATTTCCATATATGTCTCTTGATGAAGATGCTGGAGTTGGTGCTACTGCTGGAGATAATGAAGAAAATTTGCGTATATCTAAAATATCTGATATAAAAGAAATTTATCTTGTTTGTTGGGATTTTGAAGCAGCGAAAGTAAGTAAACCAGCAAATTTCAAAAATTCTGATGTTAGATTATCTATAAAAGACCAAAATGGAAATGAAATAGAAGCACATCTTGTCGTGGAAGGTTTTGATTATAATGCTACTGCTGTGGCAAAAATTAAAGTTAATTCTGCTATGGGAATAGGTGAAATGGTTAATATCTCTAAAGGTTTTGTATTGACTACTAATAGCGATAACGGCAAAGATATTTTGAATAAAATAAAATAAATTATTTTTTAATATAAAATTAAATTTTTTAAATAAAAAAATTATGGGTTTAGTATCAAAAGTTGAATTAAAAGAAAAAGGAAAAAGCAATCCTATTGATGTAAAACAGTTAATGTGTACGTTGAAATGGACTTCTGCTGATGATTTTGATTTAGCAGCAATTTATGTGAAAAAAGATAAGTCTTTAGGGATGATTTTTTACGGAGCAAAAGGTTCATTAGCAACTTTTCCTTATATGTCTTTAGATGAAGATGCAGGAGTTGGTGCAACAGCGGGAGATAATGAGGAAAATTTACGTATTTCAAAATTATCTGATGTGGAAGAAGTTTATCTTGTTTGTTGGGATTTCGAGGCGGCGAGAGCAAGTAAACCTGCAAATTTCAAAAACTCTGACGTTAGATTGTCTATAAAAGACCAAAACGGAAATGAAGTAGAAGCAACTCTTGTTGTAGATGGAGGAAGCTTTAATGGAACTGTAGTAGCAAAATTATTAGTAAATGAAAGTATGGGTATGGCAGAAATGGTAAATGTTTCTAAAGGTTTTACTTTGTTAAGTACTGATGATAATGGAAAAAGTATTATTTCACAAGTGAAATAAATAATTTAAGATATAAAATCTTATTTAAAAAAGATTAATAAATTATAAATTTATTAATCTTTTTTTTCAAAAAAATTCCAAAATTTTAATGCTTTTAAATTTATAAAAAAAAATTCCAAAAAAAACCAATTATTTTAATGAATTTTATAATTTATAAAAAAATTTTTTTTGAAAAAACCAATTATTTTAATGTTTTTTTATAATTAAAAAAAAATTTTTTGAAAAAATCGTCCAAAATTTAATGTTTTTTTATAATTAAAAAAAAATTTTTT
>NBLL01000149.1 GCA_002084355.1 Bacteroidetes bacterium 4572_128
GGAACTCCGTGTCCAGTGCAATCGACCACAGCAACAAAAATAAAAAATTTATTTTCAATTTTCAATTTTGTAAACCAATAGAAATCTCCGGAAACTATATCTTTCGGACGAAATACATTGAAAAAATCAAAATATTTTTTCATATTTTCATCTATAGGTAAAATTGCTTTTTGTATGGTTTTAGCATAAGTAATGCTGGAAGTTATCATTTCATTTTTTAAAGTAATTTCTTCATTAACTATTAGTAACTCTTCCGATTGTGTAAGAATTTCTTCTTTTTGTTGTTCTAATTCTGCATTTTTTTCCATTATTTGCTCATTTTGTTTTACTACTTCTTTAGTTCGTTCTTGTACTATATTTTCTAATTTTACATTTTGTTGTTTTAAACGTCTGGTATATAATTTTACAATTATAAAAATAAAAATAAATCCTAAAATAATATAAGATAAATATGCTAAATTTGTTCTTTGCCAAGGAGGTAAAATCTCAAATTCATAAATGCCAATTTTACTTTCATCTTTATAAAGATTTTTTGCTTTTACTTTAAAAATATATTTTCCTTCATATAAATTAGTATATTCTTTTTTTGTTACATCTGTCCATTTTGACCATTCTTTATCAAAACCTTCTAATTTATAAGAGTATTTTATTTAATACTGTCATTTTGTATTTTGTAGTTAGTTCCAAAAAACAATAAACTATCTTGTCCACAAATAACTTCTCTAATTGAAGTATTATAATAATCTAATCTTCTTGTATCAATTTTTGTGTTATAAATAAATAAGCCATTTGTACTTGTTCCAAATAAAACAATACTATCAGATAATTCATACATAGAAGCAGTCATAATAGACGAAAGTCTTCTTGAGAACATTCCATTTTTTCTTATCAATAAATCATAAATAGGATTTTCTTTTTCTTTACCGAAAAGTTTTCCATAGTCGTCTGTTTTATAAAATTTTTCTTTTTTATCGTCAAATTTATAAATTCCCTTATCTGTTGTAAAAATTATTTCATTATTTACAAAATAAGTTTTTATTCTTCCTGTTGGAAGATTATTACTTGTATCATAATGGCATAATTCATATTGTTCAGAAATTGGTAAATTATCAGATTTATTTTTCTTTTTTAATTGAAAAACATTCAATTCTTTTGCGACTTCCTGTAAATAATTTATTCGTATCTAATAAAGATTGTTTAATAGTAATATAAGAATCAGAAGAAATTTTTTCTAATTTATCTTTTTTTACAATAAATAAACCGTCAGTTTTTGCAGCAAATAAAATTGTATCTTTTTTCGTATAAAATTTTTGAAAATCCCATACAGGTTGTATAGTATTTGGTATTTCTATAAATTTAATTTCTTTTGTTTTATCTTTTATTTTATCCATTTCCAAATAAGAAATTCCTGCAAAACTCGAAATATATAATATTTTTTTATGTTTTATAATACTTAAAATTGGACTTCCAACATTATTTTTTTCTCCCAAAAAACGAAAAGCAGAACCAGTTTCTATTTTAGAAATTCCTATATTTAAAGTAAACCAAGAAATTCCATCTTTATGCATTTGATTAAAACAAGTGTTATCTTTTAAAATATTTTCTTTATTAAAAATATCTAAAACTTTCCCATTTTTATTAATTATTATAACTCCGCCATTTCTTGTACCTATTGAAAATTTATTGTTAGAAATTCTTTTACAAGAATAAATCAAATTCTTTTTTAAAAAATCATCAGCATCAGTTTTAAAATTTAATAAAGTATCTTTTATCTCATCATAAATCATTAATTTTTCACTAAATGCGAATAATAATTTATTATTATCAAATTTATTCAAATCTTTTATTTTTTCTTTTTTTGTAAAAAATTTATTGTATGGCGTTTCTATTAATTTATCGTTTTCTAAATAAGAAAGATATCCATCATCTTCTAATACAATAATTTTATTCTTTTTATAAAAAATATTAATAAATTCTTTTTTTGTTTTAAAAACTTTAATTTTATCTAAGTTTTCTTTGGAATCATCAAAAATAGAATCTTTATTAGAATAAGGGGAAAATTTGAAAATCTTTTTAGGCGTTTGAAAATAAATTTCATTATTTTTTATTTTTATAGACCATACATCTGGAGGAGTTTTTAATTTTGAAGTATCTATGCGAGAACTAATAGAAATATATTTCATTTCTCCAATTTTATCTGGAGTAAGGTAACCGAAATCACCTGTTCCACAAACATAAATTCTATTTTTACTGTCTAAAACTACAGAACGAACAGCAAAATTAGTTTTAATCTTTCTCCAGTTTGTTCCATCATATTCTAAAACACATTCTGTATTTGCAAAATACATTATTCCTCTATTGTCTTGTATAACTTCCCAATTTTGTGGTTGTGCATCATATTCCTTAACTTCAAAATTTTTGTGATATGCTGAAGATATAAATTCTTGTGTGTAAGTTATAAAACTTAAAAGAATAAAACTTAAAAATATAAATATTTTTTTCATAATTTTTTTTTACAATTTATAATTTTTTATAAAAAAATCTAATTTTTTTTAAAAAATTAGATTTATAAAAAAAGTGAAATTTTGGGCAATTTTCCAAAAAAAAATTTTTTCAAAAATTCGGCATTTTTTTATGATTTAATTTTATTAAAAAAAATTTTTTCAAAAAAACAACAAAATTTTAACATTTTTTAATTTTGAAATTAAAAAAATTTTTTTCCAAAAACGTCCAAAAATTTAATGTTTTTTATTTTGAAATAAAAAAAATTTTTTTCAAAAAACGACCAAAAATTTAATGTTTTTTATTTTGAAATAAAAAAAATTTTTTTCAAATTTTTTTCCAAAAACGTCCAAAAATTTAATGTTTTTTATTTTGAAATAAAAAAAATTTTTTTTCCAAAAACGACCAAAAATTTAATGTTTTTTATTTTGAAATAAAAAAAATTTTTTTCAAAAATCGTCCAAAAATTTAATGTTTTTTATTTTGAAATAAAAAAAATTTTTTTCAAAAAACGACCAAAAATTTAATGTTTTTTATTTTGAAATTAAAAAATTTTTTTTCAAAAAACGTCCAAAAATTTAATGTTTTTTATTTTGAAATAAAAAAAATTTTTTTCAAAAAACGTCCAAAAATTTAATGTTTTTTATTTTGAAATTAAAAAAATTTTTTTTCAAAAAACGACCAAAAATTTAATGTTTTTTATCTTGAAATAAAAAAAATTTTTTTCAAAAAACGTCCAAAAATTTAATGTTTTTTATTTTGAAATTAAAAAAATCATAAAATAATTGGCATTTTTTGAAAAATTTTTTTTTTAAATTTAAAAAATCTCTATCTTTGTTTTAAGAAAATTAAACAAAAATATTAATTTCTATTTTAAAATATGAAAAAATACGAAAAAATAAAATTTAAAATTTTACCGCCTGGAACTATTGCATTTGTTATTATAATATTTTTTTTTATTACAGAAATTTTAGATCTCCAGGAAAAAAATTTCTCTCAAAACAAATCTGAAAATACAGATTTTATAAAAAAAACTTTTAATAATTTGATTTCTTACGAAGCAGAAATTTTAAAATCTAATATTTTATTTCTTGCAGAAGATAAAAAATTACAAAATTTTTTTTCTCAAAAAGATAAAGAAAATTTAATAAAATATGGAAAATCAATTTATAAAAAATTAAATTCTGAATTTCAAATAACACATTTTTATTTTATAGATACAAATGATATTTGTTTTTTGCGTATGCATAATACAAAAAGATTTGGTGATAAAATAAAACGTTTTACTTATAAAAAAGCTAAGGAAAATAAAAAAATTTTTTATGGAATAGAACTCGGTCCTTATGGAACTTTTGCTCTAAGATTAGTTATGCCTTGGATAGTAAATAATAAAATTATTGGTTATTTAGAACTCGGAAAAGAAATAGACAATTTAACAAAAACATTAAAAAATATTAGCAAATTTGATTTTGTATTTATTATAAATAAAAAATTTATAAAAACAAGAAAAAAATGGGAAGAAGGTTTAAAAATATTAAATAATAAAAATAATTTTCAATGGGATGATTTTAAAAATTTCGTTGTTATTGACAATACTTTGAAAAATTTTAAAGCAATTAAAAAATTAATAGATATAGAAAATTCAAAAAATGAAAATTTTTTTGATATAAATCAAAAAAAAAAATTATACAAAACAACAGATTTATTAGATACAAGAAATCAAAATGTTGGTAAGATTATTATAATTTATGATATTACAGAACAAAAAAATTACATAAAAAACTTGATATACAAACAAATACTCATCGGATCATCTATTTTGTTAATCTTATTCTTTTTGTTTTATTTTTATTTTAATAAAATAGAAAAATTTATTTCTTTAAATAAGAAAGAAATATTATCGGAAATTGAAAAAAGAAAAAAAACAGAAATATTAATAAAAGAAAAAACAAGATCTTTAGAGTTAATTTTAAATGGAATTCCAGATAAAATTTACATTACAGATAAAAGTTATAAAATAAAATTTGCAAATTCTGCCATGAGAAAAAAATATGGAAAAGATATTTTTGGAAAAAAATGTTATAAAGTTAATTATAATTTAGAAAAAGCATGCTCGTGGTGTGTTTTAAAAGAATTAAAAAATAGAAAATTTATAAATTATGAAACAAAAAAAGATAATAAATATTTCATAGTAAGGAATATAATGTTCAATGATTTCGAAAAATTAACTATTTTTAATGATATTACAGAAATAAAAGAAAAAGAATTTAAACTAAAAGAAACAAATGAAGAATACCTCACAATAAACGAAGAATATAAATCACAAAATGAAGTGCTACTTTTAAGTAAAGAAAAAATAGAAAGTAATGCGAAATTATTATTGAAAATTATGGAAAATTATCCTAATTCATTTATTTCCATAATTGATAAAAATTTAAAATTAAATTTTACTTCCGGACAAGAATTTAAAAATATAAAGCGAGATGCAGATTATTTTTTAAATCTTAACTTAAATGAAATATTCTTAAAGAATTTCTCTTTCATAAAAGAAAAATTTTTAAAAACTTTCTACGGTAAAGAAACAGAATTTATTTTTAGAACAAAAAACAATTTGTTTTATTTAAAAATATTATCTAAAAATAATGAATTAAATTTAAAAAATAAAAATATAATTTCAAGTATCAATTATGCAAAATCTATACAAAATGCTATGTTACCTGATAAATATTGTTTGAAACAATTTTTATCTGAAAATTTTATTGGAGATTTTTATTGGGTCAAACAATTTAATGATAAAATTTTGATAGCTTTAGGTGATTGTACAGGACACGGTGTTCCCGGAGCTTTTATGAGTATTTTAGGAATTACTTTTTTGAACGAAATTATTTCTAATTTTCGTTTAGATAGTAAAATAAAAGCAAATGAAGTTCTAAATAAGTTAAGGATAAAAATAAAAAAGGCACTTTCTCAGGGTGAAGGAATAAGAAAAAATAACAACGGTATGGACATTGCTTTTTGTGTTTTAAACCTTACAAATAGAAAATTTCAATATTCTGGAGCAAATATTCCTCTAATTTTAATGCGAAAAAATAATAATGAAAAATATGAAATGCAAGATTTTGAAGCAAATAAAATGCCAATAGGAAATTATAGAAAAGAAAAAGATTTTACAAATAATGTAATTCAATTATATAATAATGATTTAATTTATATGTTTTCTGATGGTTTTCAAGACCAATTTGGCGGCGAAAAAGGTAGGAAATTTTTGAGGAAAAATTTAAAAAATCTTTTATTAGAAAATTGTAATAAAGATTTTTTGGAACAAAAAAGAATAATTGAAAATACTTTTTACAAATGGAAAAAAAATAACAAACAAATTGATGATGTTTCTGTTATGGGTTTTAAAATTTTTGAAAGCTACAGAAATGTAGAATTTTTTTAAATTTACAATTTTTTTTTATGAATTTCGTATTAAAATAAAAAAAAATTATGCAAAATAAAAAAACATTAAAAATAGGAAGTTCTGATTTCAAAGATATTATTGAAGGAAATCATTATTTTGTTGATAAAACAATGTTTATTTATGAATTTTTTAATCGTAATTCTAGTGTTGCTTTAATTTCTCGCCCACGTCGTTTTGGAAAAACATTAAATTTATCAATGTTAGAATATTTTTTTGACATAAGAAAAAAAAGGTATAATAATTTATTTTCATATTTGAAAATTTCAAAAAATAAAAATTTTTGTGAAACACATCAAAATAAACATCCTGTAATTAATATTACATTAAAAAATGTTGATGAAAATAATTGGGAAAATTGTTTAGAATCTTTGAAATCTTTAATTTCTAAATTATATAAGAATCATGATTATTTATTAAAATCAGATAAAATAGAATCTTATGAAAAAGAAATAATTATGAAAATAATTAGACGTTCTGCTTCTTTTATTGATTTAAAAAATAGTTTGTTAGATTTAAGTTTTTATTTAAGAAAATATTTCAGTAAAAAAGTAATTATTCTTGTTGATGAATATGATGCTCCCATAATTAACGCTTTTAGAAATTCTAATTTTGATTTTGAAAAAAAATATTACAATAATGTAATAAAAAATTTACAAAAAGGTCTATTAACTGGAGTGATGCGTGTAGGAAAGGAAAGTCTTTTTTCCAAATGGAATAATTTAAAAGTTTTTCCCATTACTTCAAAACATTTTTCAGAGTATTTCGGTTTTACAGAAAAAGAAACTAAGGATTTATTATCATATTTTAATTTAGAAAGTAATTTTAAGAATGTAAAAAAATGGTATGATGGTTATATTTTTGGAGATACAGATAAAATTTATAATCCATGGTCAATAGTTAATTATATATCTGATAATGAAGAAGATTTTAAAGCATATTGGGTAAATACCAGTGCTGAT
>NBLL01000018.1 GCA_002084355.1 Bacteroidetes bacterium 4572_128
AAAAAATTTTTTTTTTTTGAATTTAAAATTATTAAAATTTTAGACGAATTTGAAAAAATTTTTTTTTTTTGAAATTAAAAAATGTTAAAATTTTGGACGAATTTTGAAAAAAAATTTTTTTTTTGAATTTAAAATTATTAAAATTTTGGACGAATTTGAAAAAAATTTTTTTTTTTGAATTTAAAATTATTAAAATTTTGGACGAATTGAAATTAAAATTATTAAAATTTTGGACGAATTTGAAAAAAATTTTTTTTTTGAAATTAAAATTATTAAAATTTTGGACGAATTTGAAAAATTTTTTTTTTTGAAATTAAAATCATAAAAATCATAATTTTTTTTAAATTTGCAAAAAATTTAATTTTTGAAATTATGACTCACTTAAAAATTTTATTATATTTAATGCTTATAATTAGCGGCGGAAGTGCTGTTTATAACACTTTTTTTTATGATTCAGGAATAGATAAAGCATTAAAACAAATTAAATCTGTTCAAGAAAATATTAGCTCTCTGAGCAAAAATATAGACGAATCTAAAAAACAAATAGATAATGTAATGGACAGTTTAAATATTACACAAAATAATTTGAAAAATATTCAAAGTCAAGTTGGTGTAATTAATGAGAATTATAAACGTGAAATTAATAAATCAAAACAGAAATTAAATAATCTTAAAAAAGACTTTGAAAAAGAACAAAACAAACTAAATCGTTTACAGAGAGAACTTGTTAAATTAGAGTAAAAAAATCTTTAAAAATGAGAAAAAAAATTTTTTTAATATTTATATTAATTTTTATCAAAATTAGTTTTGTTTTTTCGCAAAAAAAAATAAGAATTATTAGTGCAAACTCTTTAAGTTTCAATAAATCAAAAGATGGAAAAGATTTTCAATCTTTGACAGGAAAAGTTACTTTTTTACACGATAGTGTTTATATGGATTGCGATACAGCTTTTTATTTTGAAAAGGAAAATTCTTTAATTGCTTTTGGTAATGTTCATATTTTAAAAGGTGATTCTTTGAATTTATACAGTGATTCTTTGTTTTATGATGGAAATTCTAAAATTGCAAAAATAAGGAAAAATGTTAAATTAATTAAGAAAGATCAAGTTACTTTAACAACAAATTTTTTAGATTTTGATATAAATAAAAATGTTTCTTTTTATTTTAACGGTGGAAAATCTATAAACAAAGATAATATTTTAGAAAGTGAGAAAGGTTTTTATTACAATAAAAAAAATGAAATTTTTTTCAAAAAAAAAGTTAAAATAAAAAACCCTAATTATGAAATCTTTTCCGACACTTTAAAATATAACACAAATACAGAGATTTCTTATTTCATAGGTCCGACAGAAATTTTTAGTGATAGTAATTATATTTATTGCGAAAATGGTTGGTATGAGCATAAGTTAGAAATTGCAAAATTAAGTAAAAACGTTATTTATAAAAATCAATCTAAAAAATTAAAATCTGACAGTTTATTTTTTGATAGGAAAAAGAATATTGGAAAAGCATATCAAAATATTATTATAAAAGATACTTTGGAAAATATAATTTTAAAAAGCAATTATGCTTTTTATAAAGAAAATGAAGATTATATTATGCTGACAGATAGTGCTTTATTAATTCAAGTTGAAAATAATGATAGTTTATTTTTAAGCTCAGACACTTTATTATCAATAAAAAAAAATGATTCTATTGGTGATTTCAAAATCTTAAAAGCATTTCACAAAACAAAAATTTTTAGAAGTGATTTTCAATCAATTTGTGATTCACTTGTTTATTCGCTTAGAGATTCTATTATACAATTTTTTATTGAGCCAGTTATATGGTCAAGCGGAAATCAAATGACAGCAGAAAAAATTAATATTAAAATGTCAAATCAAAAAATAAAATATATAGAAATGATAAACTCGGCTTTTATTATTTCAAAAGAAGACAGCATTTTTTTTAACCAAATAAAAGGAAAAAAAATAATTGCGAATGTAAAAGATAACAAATTGCAAAAAATTTTTGTAAATGGAAACGGTGAATCAGTTTATTTTGCAAAAGAAGAAGAAAAAATTGTTGGAGTAAATAAATCTGAAAGTAGCAAAATGACGATTTTTTTAAATGATAATAAAATTGATAAAATCAAATTTATAAAAAAACCAAAAGCAACTTTTTTTCCTTTAAAAGATTTGCAAGAAAAAGAAAGAACTTTAAAGAACTTTAAATGCTTAGAAAATTTAAGACCAAAAAGTAAAAATGATTTTTAAAAAAATTAAAATTTTAAACGAATTTTGAAAAAAATTATTTTTTTAATTATAAAATATTTGCTGAATTTTTTTATTTTCTACAATTATTTTATTCTAAATAATTTATCTAAAGAAGATAATTTAATAATAAAATAATTTTCATTATTTAATTCTTCAGGTAATTTATCTTTTAAAATAGAAGCAACAAACTGTATATCATTATTTTTCACAAGTTTAGCAATATTAATTAATTGGTTTCCGTGCATCAATTCTCTTTTGTCATTTAAAAGAAAATTTAAACAAGGAATTCCGTTTTGTCTTGCAAATAAAATATATGCAATATCAAAAGATGTAATTTCTCCTTGTCGTTTTCCTGAGCTAATATTTGGTTTTACATAATCAAAAGTTGTAAATTCATATACTTTTTCTTTGCTGTTTCTTGTTGGTCTAGTAATTTCATAAGATAATAAATATTTTTCTCCGTATAATTTATTTGAAACAAAAGAAAATTTTTTATTAAATTTATCCATTTGATTTTCTAATGTCATTTGAAATTCATCAGAGAATAAATCATTTTCAATTTCATTTAAACTTTGTAATAAAATTTGACATTTTTTTTCTATTTCTTCTATTTGAAAAATTGAATTTTCACATTTACCTTTTTGTCTAAATTTTTCGTTAAGCTCTTTAATAATATTTTCTAATTCTTCAAAAGAATCACTTTTTGCAATAACTTTTGTAAGATCACTTTCTTCTTCTAATAAATCTTTAAGTATCTGATTTTTAGAAGAAATTTTCTTTTCCAAATCAGGTAAGTCCTGAGTAATAAATTTTACTTTTTCTATGATCATTTGATTATGGAAATTTAATAAATCTTCAAATGATTTTTGAATATTTTTTATATTAATTTTTGCTTGTTGATAAATTAATTTTAATTGATAAGTATCAATATTAGAGTTATTAGAATTTAGGTCTTCTTTAGCTTCATCTATCAAATCTTTTTTAATATTTAATTTAATTATTTCTGAGATAATCCTATTCGTTTTATATTTTAATTTATTTAATTTGTCTAAGTCTTTTTCAAAATTTTCATTGGTATTTAAATTAGATTTTTTCTGGTCTAATTTTTCTATTTCACTATTTAATAAAAATAATATTTGTTTATATCCAGCTTTATTTTGTTCTTTTTCTTTTCTTTTTTTAAATTTAATTTCTTCGTTTAGTTTGCTAACAATTTGTTGTTTTTCTTCGCCTTGTTCAAATTTACAATCTAATAAAAATAAATACAAAGTTTCGTATTCTGTTGATTTTGTATATGGGTTTAATGTTTTTAAAGTTTCACCTTCTTCATAACGAATATTATGAGAAATAATTTGTCTAAATGATGGTTTCATAAATAAATGTTCTGGATATATTAATCTTAATAATTCTTTTTCAAAAGCTTCTTCTGTAAAATTTTGACCATTAATTTTCCTAATAACTTTAGTTCTTTTTCTTGTCAAAAAATTTCTTTCAATGACAATTTTTTCTGCATTTACATCATCTAAATTCTTTGTTAATACAAGTTCTATCAAAACATTTTTATCAATTAAAAATTTTTTTACAGATTTATAAACTTCCTTTCTATTATCCGGATTACTATATACTTTTTTAGATTTTCCCCCCAAACAAAAATCTATTAATCTTAAAACTGTGGTTTTCCCAACATTATTACCTGTTGATGTGGTATCATTTTTATTTGTTGGCGTTTCATCAACAATTAAATTAATTCCCTTTCTAAAATCAATTTTACGAATAATTTTAGTATTGCTTGATATTTTTAATGATTTTAAAAACATAATTCTATTTCTCCTTTTTTATTTAAAAATATAATATCTAACAAATAAAGCCAATCAAGACACAATATAAAAATCTGAAAACTCATATTTTTTTTGCTCTTTACATTTTCATATAAATTTAATAAATTTTGATTAGAATATTTATTTAAAATTTCTAAAACAATAGCACCATTATAATAAATGCTATTTTCTGGATGTATATTATTTGGTAATAGCATAATTATAGTTTTCTGGATTTTCAAAAATTTTACAACGAATAAAAGCATCAACAACAATAATGTCAATACACAGTTTTAATTCGTCGATAGGAATTTCTACATAATTCTTACTTTCTAAAATTTTATTCTCAATATTATCAATTATTTTGGAAAAAATATCATCTTTTGAAGCAATATTTATATGATTAATATATTCTTTTCTAATGACATTTAGTACAGATAAACTTTTATTAGAGCCTAATTTATTTAATTGATTGTGTATTTGTTCAATTTTACTATGATAAATTTTATAATCTTCTATTAAATATTTAGATTTATATAAATTATTATGACTTATCTTTTTTTTTATTTCAAAAGGATTAACTATTAATTCTTGATTATTTTCATTTAAGTTTTCCTTAGCAAGAATATTAATAATAGTTCCAAGATTTGAATTTAATTTTACCATGTCAATTTCACCTCCTAATTCATCTTTGATAAAACGATAAATTTCTTTTTGTTTATTGATTTCTAAAGATTTGATTTTATTCAAAATAGAAAGAATATCGAAAATATCTTCCTTCGGATTAAAAGCAATTTTATATTTATTTTTAAATGTTTTTTCTCTTAATTTAGTTGCATCTTTAGAGATAGAAATAAATTTAAAAGTATAATCTGAATATTGTTCAATAATTTTTTTTTCTAAAGCTGACTTTATTTTTTGTTTTGTACAAGTTGCTGAAACTTGAATAATTATTTTATTTGTATCATCTTGTAAATCTATAGATGGAACATTTTGTAATGTTTCGTTTAAATTATATAATTTATAATTAAATAATTTATTAAACAAGTGCATATAAAAATCTTCAGAATGCATATGTAAATCAAGCATATTTAATTTTCCTTTTTTTTCAATTCTAATTGCTAATAAATTTAATTTTTCTTCTATATAATTAAAATACATTAATCTATTCATTTTATTATTTTTTTACAAAGATAATTTTTTTCATAAAAAAATATTTTTAAATTTATTCTAAATATCATTTTTTGAAAAATTTTTTTATTTTGAAATTAAAATATTTAAAATTTTGGACGATTTTTGAAAAAAAATTTTTTTAATTTTGAAATTATAAATTATTAAAATATTTGGTTTTTTTTGAAAAAAATTTTTTTTTCGTTAAAAATTAAAAATTTTGGTCGTTTTTTGAAAAAATTTTTTTTTAATTTTAAATTAAAAAATGTTGAAATTTTGGACGATTTTTGAAAAAATTTTTTTTTAATTTTAAATTAAAAAATGTTAAAATTTTGGACGATTTTTGAAAAATTTTTTTATTTCAAAATAAAAAATTATAAAATTTTGGACGATTTTTGAAAAAAATTTTTTTTTCGTTAAAAATTAAAAATTTTGGTCGTTTTTTGAAAAAATTTTTTTTTAATTTTAAATTAAAAAATTATAAAATTTCGGACGATTTTTGAAAAAATATATTTTTTTTAATGTTAAAATATTTGGGTTTTTTTGAAAAAAATTTTTTTTTAATTTCAAATTTAAAAACATTAAAATTTTGGACGTTTTTTTGAAAAAAAATTTTTTTTAATTTCAAATTTAAAAACATTAAACATTAAAATTTTGGACGATTTTCGAAAAAATTTTTTTTTAATTTTGAAATTATAAATTATTAAAATATTTGGTTTTTTTTGAAAAAAATTTTTTTTTCGTTAAAAATTAAAAATTTTGGGCGAATTTTGAAAAAATATATTTTTTTTAATTTTAAAAAATGTTAAAAATTTCGGCGTTTTTTGAAAAAAAATTTTTTTTTAATTATAAAATTCGTAAAAATTTGCCGTTTTTTTGAAAAAAAATTTTTTTATTTCAAATAATAATTTAATTTTGTAAAAATTTTTGCATAATTATTATGATCAATAAAATATTATTGTTTATTTTCATATTTTTGTTAATTTTTTTTTCTTGTTCTGATTTAAAAAAAAATGAAACAAATAGAATTATTTCTGTTGATAGTTTTGTTTATACAACAAATAAAGTTAAATTAGAAAAAATAAAAGAAATTTGTACTGTAAAATATAAAGAATTTACAAAATTTTTTTATCAAGATAATCGTCTTTATTTAGTAAATTCTAAGAACGATATTTTATCTATATCTTCTGTTAATAATAAAAATTCGAAAGAAGTAATTTATCCCGTTGGAGAAATTTGTAAAAAACAGGGTTTTCTTTCTAATTATGGGTGTTTTCATATTCATAATTTAGATAGCATATTTTTATTAAATAGAGATGGTTATGAAATTTTATTAATAGATAAAGAATCTAAATTAATAAATAAATGGAAAATAAAAGAAGATATGAATAAAATTTTAACCACTAGCGGACTATTTTCAACAAATATAATATTTAAGAATAATTATCTTTCTATTTTTGGAGTACCTAAGAAAAAATTATCTATTTTATTAAATGAAAACGTAAAAATACTTAATAAAGAAAGAACAGGTATGGTTTATTTATTAGAAGAATTTGGAAAATATGAATTTAAACATTTTATAGGAAAAATGCCAGAGATGTATTGCAATGGCGATAATTATTATTTTCCTTATCCGAAAAAAACAATAAATAACAAAAATGAAATAATCTATTCTTATCTTCAAGATGATTCTTTAAGAATTTATAATTTTTTTACAGGAGAATTTGTAAAAAATGTAGAAGCAAAAAGCAGATATATTAATAAATTCAATTCTATGAAAGATCTAGAAAATGTTGAAAATATTAATAAATATATTATCGATTATATTAGATTAGAGCCAAAATATAGTGGGATTATTTATGATAATTACAACAAATTATATTATAGAACAGCAAAGCACAGAATAGAATTTATAGAAAATGCAGAAACAATTAATTATATGTTTTATTATTTATGGTCTATGATCATTTTAGACGAAAATTTTAATTACATAGACGAAATTGTATTTAATAATAAAAAATTATTAATGAATTTTAATGCTTTTATTACAACAAAAAATGGCTTTTTGGGTCCATTCGAAAAAGTTGAAGATAAAAATATATTTTCTTTATATAAAATAACATTAAAAAGATGAAAAAGATTTTTTTTATAATTTTATCAGTTTTTTTTATTCTTTCCTGCAAGAATGAAAAATTAGAAATGCACACTCGTATATTTGGGAAATATATGAAAAAGGAATTTGATTTGGAAATCAAAGAAAAACCATCAACTTTTTCTGAGTTATTAGAAAGAAAAGATATAAAAAATCATAACAAATATAGTTTTATCACGAGTGATGAAAAAAAATATCATTCTTTGAAAAAAATTGGTGTAAATGTTTTAAAGGACGAAAATAATAAATTAAATTTTTTAAATATGGAATTAGCAAATGTTGTAATTCTCAAAACAAAAAATAAAAAAGTTATTTTTAATAAATCCATAGATTTAGATGATTTGCCGGTAAGTCAATATTTAAATAATTTTTTTTAATTATAAAAAATCATAAAAATTTGGCGTTTTTTCAAAAAAAAAAATATTGAAATTTTGGACGATTTTTGAAAAAAAATTTTTTTAATTTTGAAATTATAAATTATTAAAATATTTGGGTTTTTTTGAAAAAATTTTTTTTTTAATTTCAAATTTAAAAACATTAAAATTTTGGACGTTTTTTTGAAAAAAATTTTTTTTTAATTTCAAATTTAAAAACATTAAAATTTTGGACGTTTTTTTGAAAAAAAATTTTTTTTAATTTCAAATTTAAAAACATTTAAATATTTTAATATTTTCATTTTTTTTTAATATTTTTTTCTTTTGATTAAACCTTTTTGAAAAAAAAAAGTCTTATTATTAAATTTTATTATAAATATATTTTTTATTTTTTATGAAGAGTTTAAAAGTTTTAAGTAGTTTGGTTTTAATATTTTGCATTTCTATGGGTGGTTTTTCTCAGAAAGTAAAGAAAAAACATGTATGTGATGGAGATGGAGATGGTTATAGAGATGGACATGGTTATGAAAGAGGAAATATTTACAAGAAAATTCCAGACCTCACTGCAGAACAAGAAAAAAAGATTGAGAGTTTAGTTCTAACGCACAAAAGAAAAAGAATTGATTTCCGTAATAAGAGATCATCTAAAGAAGTTCATTTGAGAACTTTAGAAACATCAAGCACTCCAAATACTAAGGAAATTAATAAAACTATAGAAGAACTTAGTTCTATCAAAACTACAATGGCGAAAGAAAGTTCTAAGCATAGAATGGACGTAAGAGCATTATTGACAGAAAAACAAAAATTGTATTTTGATACTCATTTTGAGAAAAAAGGAAAACATGACAAAAGAGACCACAGAGGAAAAAAAGGGCATCACAAATGTGACGGCAGACATTAAAAAAAATTCCAATTCTTTTAAAAGAATTGGAATTTTTTTTTTAATTTAAAATTAATTTTGAAAAAAAATTGTAATTTTGTAATTCAATAAAAAAAAAAAAATGTTTGACAATTTATCAGATAGGTTAGAAAGGTCTTTTAAGATTTTAAAAGGTGAAGGCAGAATCACAGAAATAAATATCGCGGAAACTTTAAAAGATGTGAGAAGAGCACTTCTCGATGCTGATGTTAATTACAAAATCGCAAAGACTTTTACAAAAAAAATTAAAGAAGAAGCTTTAGGCAAAAATGTCATTAAGTCAGTGAAACCAGGTCAAATGATGATAAAAATTGTTCATCACGAGCTTGTAAAACTTATGGGTGGTGAACATTCAGAAATTAATTTGGAAAATAAATTTTCTGTATTATTAATTGCAGGACTTCAAGGTTCGGGAAAAACCACTTTTTCTGGTAAACTAGCAAATCTTTTAAAAAAGAAAAAGAAAAAAAAACCATTATTAATTGCTTGTGATGTTTACCGTCCAGCTGCCATTAAACAATTGAAAATTCTCGGAGAACAAATAGAAGTACCTGTTTATTCAGAAATTGAAAATAAAAATCCCGTAGAAATTGCATTAAATGGAATAGAACATGCTAAAAATTACGGTTATAATGTTGTAATTATAGATACAGCGGGACGTTTAGCGATAGATGAAATGATGATGCAAGAAATCACTTCTATTAAACAAAATGTCGAACCAAATGAAACGCTTTTTGTCGTTGATGCTATGACTGGTCAAGATGCCGTAAATACCGCAAAAGAGTTTAATGAAAAATTAAATTTTGACGGTGTTGTTCTGACAAAATTAGATGGAGATACAAGAGGTGGAGCCGCTTTATCTATTCGTGCTGTTGTTACTAAGCCAATAAAATTTGTTGGTATGGGAGAGAAAATGGATGCCTTAGATATTTTTTATCCTGCTCGTATGGCGGATAGAATACTTGGAATGGGAGATATTGTTTCTCTTGTTGAAAAAGCGCAGGAACAATTCGACGAAGAAGAAGCGAGAAAATTACAAAAGAAAATCGCCAAAAATCAATTTAATTTTAATGATTTCTTGAAGCAAATTGGACAGATTAAAAAAATGGGGAATTTAAAAGACCTTGTTGGAATGATACCAGGAGTAGGAAAAGCATTAAAAAACATTGATATTGATGACGACGCATTTAAAAGCATAGAAGCAATTATTTTTTCTATGACAAAAGAAGAAAGAGAAAAACCTAATATTATAAATGGAAGCAGAAGAAAACGTATTGCAAAAGGTAGCGGAACAAGTATTCAAGAAGTAAATCGACTTGTAAAACAATTCGAAGAAACTCGCAAAATGATGAGATCATTATCCGGAGGAAAAAATTTAAGTCGTATGATGGGAAGTTCATTTATGCAAAAAATGAAACAAAGAAATTAAAAATAAATAATTTAAATTCTAATAATAATTTTATAAAAAAAATAATTTAAATTTAAATTATTTTTTTTATAAAAAAATTTTCTTAAAAGACTATATATTTTTCAGGGTTTAAAGATTTTCCATTATACCAAATTTCAAAATGCAAATGTGGTCCTGTTGTATATTCTCCTGTATTTCCAATTATTGCTATTGCTTCACCTGCTTTTACTAAGTCTCCTTGCTTTTTAAATAATTGAGAATTGTGCTTATAAGCAGAAATTAAATTATTACTATGTTGAATTTGTAAAACATAACCAGTTTCTAAAGTCCATGAAGAGACAATAACAGTTCCACTCAAAGTGGATGAAACAACAGAATTTGGTTCAGCTACAATATCAACACCAAAATGCCTTTTCGAAACATCATAAGAATTAGTAACTATTCCATTTACGGGCGGAAAAAAATGCAAAGTATTTAAAACAAAATTTGTTCTTGTTTCCGGAGATAAATTATATTTTCCTTTTTTTTCTACTGCTTCTCTTAGTACAGAATCTTCTTTTGATTTTGTAAATTTTATATTATCATATCTTTCTATTTCTTTATCTTTTTTTTCGTCATAAATAGTTTCCGTTCCTGAAATAATATTTTTTATATTCAATAAAAATTTATCTCTTATTAAAAGTTCACTTTCGAGAGAATCTAAACTTATAGAATTTTTTAAAATATTTCTTCGCATACTTCCATCTGGGTAGCCGGGTATAAATTCTTTTAGTGAAGTATAAGATATTGAAGAAATTGTTAAAAGAACTAAGATAAATGTGAAAATTACAACATAATTGAAAATATTAAAAACCGAAACATGTAAACGCCAAACTTCTTCAAATGTAATTTCATTATAAATAACTATTTGAAACTTATGTTTAAATTTTTTAAAAAAACCTTTTTTCTCGCCATTTTTTGCCATAAAATTCTATTAAAAAAATTGAAATTTTTCAAAAATATAATTTATTAAAAAAAATAAAAAAATTATTTTTCAATTTTATAAATGTGTTCTAATAATTTTTCTACTTCTAAGATTTTATATTCATCTGCTTCATTTTCTTTCATTTTCTCAAGTTCTATTTCTAATTGATTTGTGTCAATTGAAGAATAATCTGTTTCTATTTGAAAGAAATCTGTACTTAATTTTTCTTTATTCCATTCCCAAATATCTTTTTCATTATATTCAATTTGCACATTTTGTCCGTCTTCTATTAATTGTAGCATTTGATTTTTTCCTAAATTTTCAACCACAAGAGGTGAATTAGATGCCACAATAAATTGTGTATTTTTAAATTTTCTTCGCAAAACTTTTAGTAAATTAAATTGAAAAACTGGAGGTAAAAAAGCATTAATTTCATCTATTAGAATCACAGCTGGCTGGTTCATAAAATCATCTATATCTGGATATGCTTCCATCATTCTTTTCATAAAAATTCCAATAAAAGAAAGCAAATTTTGATAATGTAAACCTGCAAAAGATAAACGAATACCATCTTTATAAGATGAGGTATTTATCCAAATATCATTATGATTTTGACGTTTAAAACTTTTAAAACTTATTTCTTCTTCTGCAATTTCCGAAGCAATTTCAAAAATAAAATTAATTAATTTTCTTTCTTTTACTTCTTTTTCATTTTCTTTTTTATCTTCTAAGAAATTACTTGCTCTATTTCTTTCTTCATATTCTGCATTATGCTCCAGAAATGCTAACCAATTACAAAAATGTTCTACCCTTTTATCATTTTTATTTAAAGTTAAATTATAAAGATCGTTCAAATGTGGAAGATTTACAGCAGAATTTTGTATAATTTCTTTACTATTAGAAACAAAATTTTGGTTTGTAATTTTGGGAAAACCAATTACAAGAGATTTTAAAATGCTACCGTCAACAGCAGAAAAATCAGAATTACTTAGAACTTCTACACTTCCATTATCCTTTACTACAAATTTTAAATAATTTTGATATTTTACTCTATTTATAGTATAAAAAAGTTTTATATGTCCATTTTCTGTTTGAAAAAATCCATGCCTATTTACGCCAGTAACTCTCAGCATTTCATAAGCAATTAGTTTTTTTTCATTTTCATCAAAATGATTTATTCCTGTGATAGCTAAAGCAATAGCTCTAAGAATACTTGTTTTTCCTAATCCATCATAAGAAAGTAAACATAAAATTTTTTCATCAAAATTTAATGTTAAATTAGAAAAACGACTGATATTTTTTAACTCTAATTTTCCTAAAATAATCTGTGAATTTCGCTTTGGAATTTTATTATGAATAGAATTTAAAAGCTCGTCATAATTTGCATAATAAATAATTTGCTTCGGCAAACTTTGTTTTAAAACATTTTGATTTTCAAGCACTTCTACCATTTTATGAAGGTTCATTTTTGATGGAGTTGTGTTGAAATTTGCTGAAGGCAAATAACAATAAATAGATTTATTTATTGTTTGACATCTGCTAATTATTTTTGAAATAGTTTTTTCGTGCAAAGTATCAAAAGCATTTAAAATAAATAATACATCAGTATTTTCATCTTTCAAGTCAAATTCACTTTCTATAAAATTAATATTTCGTAAACCCCAAATTCTAAATTGTTCTTTAAGAATAGATTTATATTCAATTAATAATCTTTTCAAACTAAAATTAAGAAAAAATGATAATTTTATTTCCGGATTTACATCATTTTTTTCAATGGAAATCTGAGAAAATTCTTGTTTCCATTTTAAAAGGATCTCTTCGTTTACTCCAAAACTTTTAAATTTTTTATCTCTTAGACGAAAATCATTTTTACGAACATTTAAAAAATTTAATTTATTTTCAAAAATATTTTCAATTTTACCATCTATAATATTTTCTTCATTTTCAAAACATAAATTTTTTTTTGATTTGATTTTTAATTCTGTGTCTTTTTTATTTCCAGAAATTTTAGAAATTCGTATTCCTTCTTTACTCATAGAAAAAATATTTTTTTCCAAATTTGCTTCAGAGATATAAAATTTCAAATTAAATTTCCTATTTTTAATAACAGAATTATTAATAAAATCAATTTTTGAATAGGAAACATTAATTCCTTCAAAATTATTTATTATCAAAGAATTAATTAATTTTACATTTTGACTTTGAAAAATTCTAATTCCAGTATTATTACTGTCGTGAATAATACAATTTATTATTTTTACATTATTAGAATAATTCAAATTAATAGAAGCAGAAAAATCTTTTTTTTCTACAATATTTTTTATATTCAAATTTTCTATTGAAATATTTGAAGCATTTAAAATATTTATAATGCTTTCTTTTTTAGATGAAAAAATAGAAACTTTACCTTTTCCAATTATTTGAACATTTTTTGCTTTTTCCAAATCTATATTTTCTGAATATGCTCCTTCGTCAATTTCAATAATTAAATTTTCTTTACCTTTTAAAAATAAAACTTCTTGAACTTTACTATATTCCTTATTTTTGCCAACTTTATAGCTTTTCATAATTTTTTTTTGCAAATATAAATATTTTTTTTTTTTATAAAATTATAAAAATTTTTAACGAATTATGAATTTTTTTTTAATTTCACAAATTAATAATTTATAAATTATGGATTTTCATTTTGTAGATATTGAATTATCTTTTTTTTTAATTTTTGCTTATATTTTTGAAATTATTTTAATTTTTTCTTCTGCTTTAATTTCTGGTTCGGAGATTGCGTTTTTTTCATTATCGCCGAATAAATTAAAAAAATTAAAAAAATCAAACTTAAAAAGCGAAAAATTAATTTTTAAATTATTAAAAAAACCAGAGGAATTACTTGCAACAATTTTAATTAGTAATAATTTTATTAATATAAGTATAGTTATTTTATCAACTTTTTTAATTAATAAAACTTTTGATTTTTCGGGAAATTTAATTTTTGGGTTTTGGATAGAGGTTATTTTTGTATCTTTTTTAATTCTTCTTTTTGGAGAAATTATTCCAAAAGTTTATGCTACTCAATATCCGATAGATTTTGCTACTTTTATGGTTTATCCTATTTCTTTTCTTGAGAAGATTTTAAAACATTTTAATAATTTGCTTATTTCTTTTACTTCTATAGTAAATAAAAGATTAGATAAAAAAAAGAATATTTCTTTAAATGACCTTTCTAATGCTTTGGATTTAACATCAAATAAAGATTTGGAAAAGGAAAAAGACATTTTAGAAGGTATTGTAAATTTTGCAAATATAGACGTAAAAGAAATTATGAAAGCACGTGTAAATATTTTTGCCATAGAAAATAAAACTGATTTTGATATTTTAATTGAAAAAATTGCAGAAAATAATTATTCACGTATTCCAATTTTTGATGAAAATCTTGATAATATAAAAGGAATTTTACATAAAAAAGTCCTATTACCTTTTCTTGAAAAGAATAAAAATTTTAATTGGCAAAATTTAATGCATGAGGTTTTTTATGTTCCGGAGACAAAAAAAATCAAAGATTTATTAGAGGAATTTCAAAATACACAAAAACATTTAGCTATAGTTGTTGATGAATATGGAGGAACTTCTGGAATAGTTACTTTAGAAGATATTTTGGAAGAAATTGTAGGAGAAATTCAAAATGAATTGAACGAAGAAGAATTAAATTATAAAAAAATAGACGATAAAAATTATGAATTTAAAGGGAAAATTTTATTAAATGATTTTTGTAAAATTATAGATGTTGATTATTTCATTTTTGATGAAATAAAAAAAGAATCAGAAACACTTGCCGGATTGATTTTGGAAATCAAAAAAGAAATTCCTAAAAAAAATGACATAATAAAATTTAATAAATTTATTTTTACAATTCAAGAGGTAGATAAACGTAAAATAAATAAAATTAAAATTAAAATTAAATAATAAATGAATTTTGAAATAAAAAAAAATTTTTTTCAAAATTCGTCCAAAATTTTAACATTTTGAAATTTCAAAATAAAAAAAAATTTTTCAAATTCGTCCAAAATTTTAAATTAAAACAAACATTGGAGGTTTAAAAAAAAACCTCCAATGTTAAAATTTTTTTTTCAAATTCGTCCAAAATTTTAAATTAAAACAAACATTGGAGGTTTAAAAAAAAACCTCCAATGTTAAAATTTTTTTTCATAATTCGTCCAAAATTTTAATATTTTTTAATTTCAAAATAAAAAAATTTTTTTCAAAATCGTCCAAAATTTTAATATTTTTTAATTTCAAAATAAAAAAATTTTTTTTCAAATTCGTCCAAAAATTTAATATTTTTTTTGAAAAAAAATTTTTTCAAAAAATGCCGTTTTTTTTAATTTATATTTTAAAATAAAAATTAAAAAAATTCGTTTTTTCAAAAAAAATGAAATATGGTTTCAACAATAAATAAAATACAGATTTTAGAAAAATATATTTCAAGAAATCAATCTGTGAATAATATTATTAGTTCCACCATTACAAAACTTTTGGAACGAGAAACTAAACGAATGCAAGATTTATTTCATTCGTTAAAATTTCAATTAAAAAGTTTTGAAAAACAATATTTAATGAATTCTAAAGACTTTGTGAAAGAGTTTGAAAAAGGAAATTTAGGTGATGATATTGATTTTATTGAATGGTCGGCAACTTTTGATATGTTTATAAATGCGAAAAAATCTTTAGAAATATTAAATGGAAAATAAAATAATAATAAAATATTTTGATGAAATAGAAACAGCTTTGATAAGTAATATTATCATTGAAAATTATGATATTATTAGAAAAAATATATCTGATTTTGATGGGAAAATAAGAATACGAGCATTATTGAAAAATAAAGATCTTTTAGATTTGTTTGAGTATATTGTAGGAAATTCTAATGAATTGATAACAAAAAAATATCATTTTCATTGGCAAAATAAAAATGCAGAATTAATAATGAGATGGGATAATGCGCCGCACCATAAAGGATTGAAGAATTTTCCGCATCACATACATTATAATGACAGAATAGAGGCTTTTTATAATGAAGAAATATTAAATATTTTAAATATAATAAAAGAAATTGAAAAAATATATTATCATAGAATGATGCTTTTTTAAATTTTTTATATAAAAAAATTTTCAACCTGTACAAACCTAAATATACAAAATTATATTTGGTTTTTTTTTGCTAAAAATCGACATTAAGAATCATTTTGAAAATATTTTATTATATTTTAACCATTTTTCCACATTTTTATTTCTAAAAATGAAGCTAAAACTCCG
>NBLL01000019.1 GCA_002084355.1 Bacteroidetes bacterium 4572_128
TATAATTTCTAAAATTAATGAAATTAGTAATTATTACAGTTCCGCTTTACATTGGAATTTGAAAGAAATAAAAGAAACTTTGCCAAGTTTAATTCAAAATGTAAAAGATCATTATTCTGAAATTGGAACTTTGTTAAATGTGAAATTTCATAATAAAAATGGAATTGATAGATTTCAAAAACAGTTTGATACAGGTTTTCAAACATTTATGGAAACTTCAAGAAAAAAAGCAAAAGAAGCTCAAAATCGAGAACAATTGACAATTCAACCAAAAGAAATTTTAACAACTGCAACAAAAGCAAAAATTACAATAAAAAATTTTTTGGGTGGTTTATATTATTTGACAACTGATGAGATTGAAATACAAGAAAACAAACTTTATCTAATAGAAGCTAAGCATTCTAAAAATGCAAAATTGCCAAATATTGGAGATATAAAAGATGGATTATTGAAAATGATACTTTATTGTAATCTTAAAAATGTGAAAATTTCTGATAAAAATTATATTGCATTTCCAATATTAAAATTGACCTCGTCAAAACTTCTTAGTAGCTACAAAACAGGCAATAGCGAAGAAGAAAAACAAAATTTCTTTGAAGAAAATAAATTAAACAAAAAACAAATAAATTTAATTAATAATTTATTGATTGAAAGTAATGTGAATAATATTAAAATAATAATATCAAATTTATGATAAAAAGTCCGTTAAGATATCCAGGTGGAAAAAGCAGAGCAGTTAAATTTATAGCACCATTAATTCCAAAATTTGATGAGTACAGAGAACCTTTTGTAGGTGGTGGGTCTGTTTTTGTCTATTTGAAACAAAAATATCCAAATAAAAAATATTGGATTAATGACTTATATACAAATTTATTTCATTTCTGGAATAAATGTAAAAATGATATTACTTTATTAATAAATCAAATTAATGAGTGGAAAAATATTTATGGAAAAGGTAAAGAACTATATTATTTTTTAATGAATAATATTGATTATTTTGATGATTTAAAAAAAGCATCTGCTTTTTTTGTTTTCAATCGTATTACATTTTCCGGAACGACTGAAAGTGGAGGATTTTCAAAAGACGCTTTTGAAAAGCGATTTACAATTTCAAGTATTGAACGTGTGAAAGCATTATCAACTGTTTTACATAGCACTAAAATAACAAATCACGATTTTGAACAGGTAATAAAGCGAAAAGGTGAAAATATTTTCTTATTTCTCGATCCACCGTATTACTCTGCAAGAAAATCAGCATTATATGGAAAAAATGGAAATATGCACAAAAAATTTGTTTCAACTTGGAATTTAAGCTATGGAATGAGAAATGTAAATAAAAATAGAAATCAAATGGGAAAAGAATTATTTATTTCAAACTATGCAAATAAAATTCATAATAGTAAAAAACAAATAAATTTGTTTAGAAACAAATGATAAAATAAGAGATGAATATTTTTTATAATTATAAAAAAACATTAAAAATTGCCGATTTTTTTAAATAAAAAATTTTTTTTAAAAATCGTCCAAAATTTTAATATTTTTTAAATTTCAATTAAAAAAAAGTTTTTTCAAAAATCGTCCAAAATTTCAATGTTTTTTAATTTCAAAATAAAAAATTTTTTTTCAAAAATCGTCCAAAATTTTACATTTTTAAATAAAAAATTTTTTCAAAAAAACCGAAATTTTAATGTTTTTTAATTTCAAAATAAAAAAAATTTTTTTCAAAAATCGTCCAAAATTTTACATTTTTAAATAAAAATTTTTTCAAAAAAAACGAAATTTCAATGTTTTTTTTGAAAAATTCAGTTAATTTCAATGTATATTTAGAAATATAAATTTTTTAAATATACATTATTTTAAATTATTTATTTAATTTTTTGTGGTCTTTTAAAAAGTTCTCTAATCCTATATCAGTTAAAGGGTGTTTTAATAATCCAATTATAGCATTTAATGGACAAGTTACAACATCTGCTCCTACTTCTGCACATTGCACAATATGCATCGTATGACGTATTGAAGCTGCAAGTACTTCTGTATCATACTCGTAATAATCAAAAATTTCTACTATTTTTTCAATTAATTCAATACCATTAGTAGAATTATCATCTAAACGACCAATAAATGGAGATATATAACTTGCTCCCGCTTTAGCGGCTAAAATCGCCTGTCCAACAGAAAAAACCAAAGTGCAATTTGTACTTATTCCTTTTTCAGATAAATATTTTATTGCTTTTATGCCATTCCTTGTAACTGGAATTTTAACAACAATTTGTTCATCTAAGCTTGCAAGTTCCTCACCTTCTTTTATCATTCCTTCAAAATCTGTTGCAATAACTTCTGCACTAACATCTCCATCTACTATTTCACAGATTTTTTTGTAATGCTTTTTAATATTTTCATGACCTTTTATTCCTTCTTTTGCCATTAAAGATGGATTAGTTGTTACTCCATCTAAAATTCCAAGTTCTTGAGCTTCTTTGATTTGCTCTATGTTTGCTGTGTCTATAAAAAATTTCATATTTTTTAAATAATAAAATTAGAACTAATTGATTTATAATTATAAACTTGTTTTATCACATCTGCAAATATTTTTGCAATTGAAATAACTTTTATTTTTGAAGTTTTCTTTTTTAGCGGAATTGTATCTGTAACGAAAACTTCTTTTAAAACAGAATTTTCTATCCTTTCATAAGCTGGATTAGAAAGTACTGCATGTGTCGCCATTACACGTACAGAATTTGCACCTTTATTCATCACTACTTCTGCGGCTTTGCAAATTGTTCCTGCAGTATCTATCAGGTCATCTATAATAATAATATTTTTCCCTTTTACATTTCCAATAATTTTTATAGATGCGACTTCATTAGCTTTTTCTCTTCTTTTATGAGAGATTACAACATTTGCTCGAAAGTATTTTGCATAAGCATTAGCTCTTTTTGTTCCACCCATATCTGGGGAAGCAAAAGCTAAGTTTTCCATATTAAGATATTTTTTTATATGAGGAATAAAAACTACCGAAGCATACAAATGATCTACTGGAATATCGAAAAAACCTTGAATTTGGTCAGCATGTAAATCCATAGTTATAATCCTCGAAACACCTGCAGCACTTAATAAATTTGCTATCAATTTTGCTCCTATTGGAACTCTTGGTTTATCTTTTCTATCCTGACGTGCAAAACCAAAATAAGGAATTACAGCAATAATTTTGTATGCAGAAGCACGTTTTGCGGCATCTATCATTAATAATAATTCAAATAAGTTTTCTGTAGGTTGAAAAGTAGATTGAATTAAAAAGACAAAATTATTTCTTACTGTTTCTTCAAAACAAGGCTGAAATTCACCGTCGCCAAATCTTAAAATAGATTTCTTTCCTAAGCTTGTTTTGTAAAATTTTACTATTTTGTTAGATAAATATTCTGTACCTGCACCAGAAAAAATTTTAATAGGTGTTTTTTCCAACATATTTTTATAAAATAAAAAAAAAAATTTTTTCAAAAATAAAATTATTTTTTAAATTTCAAAAAAAATATATTTTTTTTTATTTTTAATTGTACGTTTTTTCAAAAAAAAATTTTTTTAAAAAATCTTAAAAATAAAATAAAAAAAAAATTTTTTTTATTAAAATTATTTACTTTTGTATTTAAAATTAAAAAATTTTTTTTATTGAAAAAAATAAAAATAAAAGAATGTTATTAAATAAACAAAAACATCAATTTAAAAATCCCTTATTTAGGATTTTAGTTGTTGTTAGTATCATTAGTTTTCTTTTTACCTTTTTTTTTATTTATAAATATATAAAATATAAAAATGATGTAACTTATGAAACGCGTGAAGGCGCTTCGTTAGAAGCCAAAAGAGCTGCTAGATCGTTTAATAAAACTTTTGATAAACTTATAAAAATAACAGATTCTATAGCAGAAGAATTAGTTGCTTATGAAGAGCTAAGAAAAAATGAAATTATTGGCAGATTAGACGAAATAATTAAAAGAAAAAATTTAGATTTATATGGTATAGGAGTTGTTTATATCCCATATATTGATGATCCAGATGTAAGGAAAAGATCACCATATTATTTATGTAAAGAAAAGAATAAAAATGATGTAGATAAAAGTAAAATATTACAACTTTATTCTGCACCTATTTATAAAATAGATACTTTAACAAATATTCGGATACGTACAGGTATTGTTTTTGTGGATTATTTAATTTCAGACATAAAAGAAATCGTTGGAGATTTGAATTTAGGAAAATCTGGCTATGGTTATATACTTTAAAAGAAGATAAAACTTTATTAAAAATTGGAGAAGCAATAATTCGTGGAGAGTCTGGCATAGTAGAACATTCTAATGAGTTAACAGGTCAGCTTTCTTGGATATTTTATGAACCAATAAAATCTATTAATTGGGCTTTTGTTGTTATTTATATAAAAGAAGATATTTTAGATTTGGGACTTATGAAAACTCAGCTTGCTTGGGCAAGTATGTTTGCTTTAATTTTGCTATTTGCTTTAACTGTGATTTTTACTCGGTCTTATTTAGGAGGCAAGGTTGAACTTGCTTTTACTTCTGGAATATTTTCTTTATTACTTATTGTTGAAATTGCTTTTATTTGGTATCTTGTTCTAAATTTTAATACACAAAGAGATACTAATGTATTAAAAATCGTTGATAAAACAGGTTTAGATAATTATGTAAATGTTTACTCGAAAAAGACTTTTAACAGATGTAAAGTCAAGCCTTATAAGATTCCAACTGGTGTGTCTATAGAAGCTATGGAATTTCCAACTGCAACTAATGTTTTTTTATCTGGTTATGTTTGGCAAAAATATTATGATGGTATTCATGATAATATAGAAAGGGGAATATTTTTTCCAGATGCATTATCAAAAAAAGAAGAGATAATCAGGTCTTATGTTAGTCAAGAAGATGGTTATACTTTATATGGTTGGTATTTTCGTGTAACGATTAAACACACTTTTGATTATTCAAAATATCCTCTTGATTTTAAAGATTTATATTTGAGAATTTTACCAAAAGATTTTGCAAAAAATATTATTCTTATTCCAGATTTAGATGCTTATAAATATATTAATCCAAGTTTAAAACCTGGAATTTCAGCAAAAACCACTGTTCTTGGTTGGGATATAAAAAGGAGTAATTTTGTTTATAAAGTAACAACTTATAATACAAGTTTTGGTATGCATGATTTTACTTGCAGAGAAAAAACGCCAGATTTATATTTTAATATAAATTTCACAAGGAATTTTATGGGAACAATTTTTTCTAAATTAAT
The DNA here is from genome assembly GCA_002084355.1 of Bacteroidetes bacterium 4572_128. GTDB lineage: Bacteria > Bacteroidota > Bacteroidia > Bacteroidales > 4572-128 > 4572-128. The sequence goes on from NBLL01000019.1 coordinate 5,296, forward strand.
GCCATTGATTGTAATGTTAACTATACTTTTTATTTTAATCGTAATAGGAACAAATAATTTAGATAATGTTTCGAGAATACTTGGTCCAGTGGGAGCTTTCTTTTTTGCAGTTATTTTATCTCATGTATCTTTGCGAGAAGAATTAATAATAAAAGATATAGTTTATTTTGAGTATTTTTATATAACTATGTATTTAATGATATTATTAATATTTGTTAATTCTGTATTTTACAGTAGGGAACAATTATATTGGTTAGTTGCGTATAAAGATAATTTAATTTCAAAACTTTTATTTTGGCCTTTTTTTTATTTTTTACTTTTTACAATTTCTGTTGTTTTACTACTTTTATAAAGAATTAAAAAATAAAATTAAATTAAATTAATAAAAAAATTATTCATAAAATCAATAAAAATGAAAATCAGAACTAAAATAGTCTTCTTAGTTATTTCTGTAATTACATTTTATATAATCGCTTCTTTGGTATTTACAATTTATAATATAGATATTAATGGGCAATTAGAAATAGAAGAGTTTGAAAAAACAGAAAAACGAAAAATAGATAAAAATTTAGAAAGTTTTGTAGAACTTGCTTATTCTGTAATAGAAACAAATCACAAAAATGCAACAGATAAAAAATACTTAGAATATTACTATGGAAGGCAATTGAATGATGTTATGGATGTAGTTAATAATGTATTAAAAGATAAGTATCTTTCTTTTAAAAAAGGGAAGTTAAGTAAACAACTTGCGCAACAACAAGTGATAAATTTTGTGAAAAATATGCGCTATGATAATGGAAATGGTTATTTCTGGATTTTTAATAATCAAAAACCTTTTCCAAAAATGATAGTAGAACCTATAGCTCCAGAGTTAGATGGTAAAATTTTAGATAATAAAAATTTTAATAATGCTTTAGGAACAAATGCTAATCCTTTTGTTGTTTCTGTAGCAATGTGTGATACTTCTGGTGAGGGTTATGTTGATTATTCATGGTATCGTCCTTCTGTTACAGATGAAGTTTTAAAAGAGGAATCAAAATTTTCTTATGTAAGATTATTCAAAGAATGGAACTGGATACTAGGAACAGGTATTTATCTTGAAGATGCAACTAAGGATGCTATGGAAAAAACAAAAGAAGACATACGTCAAATGCGTTATAATAATGGTCTTGGTTATTACTGGATAAATGATGATAAAAAACCAACTCCTATGTTAATTATGAATCCTCTATGGGAAGCTGGAGAAGGAAAGATACATACAGATAAGAAATTTAATTGTGCTAATAATAGTGACCAAAATTTATATCAAGCATTTTTAGAAGCTTGTGAAAGAAGAGGTTCTGGTACAGTTGAATATGTTTGGGACAAACCTATCAAAGGTGGTGAAACTGTAGAAAATGCCCCTAAATCATCTTTTGTAAAATATTTTAGACCTTTTGGGTGGATAATTGGTAGTGGTGTTTATATAGATGATATAGACAAAACTATTACAGCAAAAAAAGATATTATGGAAGTTAAAAAGAAAGATATGATAATTAATAGTATATTAATTTCAGTACCGCTTGGAACTATTTCTATATTATTTCTTATATGGATGATGAATAAACATTTTAGAGAAACATCAGAAAACCGAGAAGATGAAATAGAATCTACTATAAATAAAGATGAAAAATTGTTACTTTATGGAGATGAAAACAAAAAACAATCTAATTCTAAAAAAACAGAAGAAGACTTAAGTACTAATTTCATTTTAAAAACTTTTATTAAAGAGCAATCTAAATTATTGGCATTTAATAAAATAGTTGAAAATGCAACGCAAAATAGCTCTTCAAATGCAATAGAAGAGATATCAAAAGATATTAAAGAGATGACAAAATTATTAAGAGAAGAAATAAAAACTATAAATAAATCTAAATTAGATAATTTTAAGTAAAAAAATATTTGGAACATTATTTGCAATTGCAAATTTGATTGTTATCATAAACATTATTAAAATTAGTATAAATTAAAAAAAAAAAAAAAAATTATGTCTATTAAATCAAAAATTCTAAATGTTTTATTTTGGTCTATTGTTTCTGCCGCTTTTATTGGTCCTGGAACAATAACCACAGCAACAAAAGCAGGTGCAAATTATAATTTTGATCTTCTATGGGCTTTGCTTTTTTCAACCTTAGCATGTCTTCTTTTACAAGAGGCAAGTGCAAGAATAACTATAACTTCAGGGATGAATCTTGGTCAAGCTATAGCAAAACAGTTTGAAGGTAAATCAACAAAAACTCTTGTTTTAATTTTAATAGTTGGAGCAATTATATTAGGCTCTGCTGCTTATGAAACAGGTAATATACTTGGTTCAGTAGCTGGATTATCTCTTGTTTTTACAGAATTCCCCGAAGAGGTCTTTGTCTTGGGAATAGGAGTTCTATCAGTTTTCGTTCTAAGTATTCCATCATTTAAAGCATTAGCAAAATTTATGGGAGTTATAGTTATTATTATGGGTATTTCTTTTTTTACAACAGCAATTTTGTTAAAACCAAATATGACAGATATAATTGCAGGAAGTTTTATACCACAAATACCCAATTTCTCTGCATTAACAAACAGCACGTCCAGTGCAGGTTTATTAGTTTTAGCATTAATTGGTACTACTGTTGTTCCTTATGATATTTTTCTTGGTTCTGGTGTTTTAGATAAAAAACAAAAAATTTCGGAAATGCGATTTGGTCTTTCTATAGCAGTTATACTTGGAGGAATAATTTCTATGGCTGTTTTAATGGTTGGAACAACTGTAACTACAGAAATAATGCAAAAAGTTTCCGGAGAAACTATTATTACAGAAGAAGTGGTTCAAAATAATTTATATAAAGCATTATCTTATTCTTTAAGTACGAAAATCGGTGGTTGGGCAGTTTATGTTCTTGGATTAGGTATGTTTGCAGCTGGTTTTTCTTCTGCTGTTACAGCACCACTAGCTTCAGCTATTACTGCACGAAGTTTATTCGAAAAAGGAAAAGAAAAAGAATGGGAACCTAAATCTTTTAAATTTAAATTTGTTTGGGGAATAATATTAGCTACTGGATTAATATTTGGACTTGTGGGAATAAAACCAGTACCTGCAATAATTTTAGCCCAGGCATTAAATGGTTTGATTTTACCTTTTATTAGTATATTTTTAATATTTGTTGTTAATGACCCTAAATTAATGGGAAGAGAAAATTTAAACGGTTGGCTAGTAAATATATTTATGGGAATAGTTGTTTGGGTAACTCTTATACTTGGTTTAACAAATCTTGTAAAAGCGGCTGATACAGCTTGGGACATGGCTTTACAAGATGGAAATTTAACTTTTATATCAATAAGTATTATTACACTAGGAGCAACAGCTTTAATATTACATAGAATATACAAAATCAGAAATAGAAAGAAAAAAATAATAGCATCATAAATTTTTAATATTTTTTATAAATAATATTAAAAAAGATAAAATAATGAATGCGACACAATTCTTATTACGTACATTCAACTTAAAAGCAGAAGAAGGTTTAAAATTTATATTATTATTTTTTCATTCTTTCTTTTTGGGGATATTTATTGCGTTTTATTTTGTGCCTGCAAACTCAAATTTCCTTGAACATTTCACTATGAATGATTTGCCAGAAGCATATTTTGCATCTGGAATTATTGGATATATCAGCACACAAATTTACTCTTCATTACAAAAAAAAATAGGTGCTAAGAAACTTTTTCTTGGAGCCGTTTTATTTATATTTGTCATTACAATAATAGCACGTTTAGGTATAGATTTTTTTCCTCATTGGGAAAAAGAAGTAAGTTTTTTTACTTTTATATGGGCTTGGCCTTTTATTTCTCTTGTTGCTATTGAATCCGGAGGATTAGCATTACATCTTTTAAATTTAAGACAAGTAAAACGTCTTTTTGGTTTGATAAATATCGGTGGAGTAATTGCTTCAATTATTAGTTATTTATTTATTCCAATCATAATTCCATTTATGGGAAGTAATTACAATTTACTTTATATAGGTGCGATAAGCATAATTGTTAGTGTAATATTATTATTAGTAATTTATAAAAAATTCCCTACCAAAGAAAAAGGAGAAAATTATTCAGAAAAAAATCATAAAAGATTATCTATAAGAGCTTTATTAAAAGAAAAATATTTTGCTCTAATGTTTAGCTCTGCTTTAATTTCTACCATTGTAATTTATTTTACTGACTTTGGTTTTCTGGCAAGCGTAAATATCCAGGATACTTTAATTTCTTCAACAGAAGAAAGAAGTAAGTTTTTATCTATATTTTTTGGTGCGATAAAAGTTGGAGAACTGATTATGTCATATTTTTCAAGTCAAATTCTTAGTGAATACGGTATAAAATTCGGTTTAACAAGTTTACCTTTAATGTCAGCGGCATTAATTGGAATATCAGCAATAGTTGGTGTAACATCTGGGCCAACTAGTATTTTGTTCTTTATTTTTAATGTTTTAAATAAATCTTTCGAAAGAATTTTACGGCGTTCATTAGATGACCCATCATTTAATATTTTGTATCAACCTTTACCCGAAGAGCAAAAATTATCTATACAAACTCGTGTTGGTGTGATAATGCAGCTTGGAACGGGTATAGCAGGTTTTTTACTTATTTTGATAGCTTATCTACTTGATTATGGCAAAGGTAATGGTTTTAAATTAGAATATTTTCCGATTTTGTTTTTTCCGATTTTAATCCTATGGGCTTTTATTTCTAAAGAGCTTTATAATGCTTATAAAGAAAAATTAAGACAAATATTGACAGATAGAAATCCGAAAAAAGATAAGGATATTTATAGTCAAATTTATGGAAGTGATATTCTAGTTCGTAAATTACATGACAATAATATGAAAGTAGTAGAAACAAGCGTAACTTTACTTTCAGAAACTAATCCAACAACTTTAGAGTCTTATGCAGTTTCTCTTCTGGAAACAGAGAACAGAAATATAATAAAAGCAGTTTTAAAAAATATAGACCCAACTTATCCACAAGATTTGAGTGAGTTGATAGAAAAAATAGTAAATAAAGAAAATGTTGATAAGGAAACAAAATATCTTGCTAAGAAAGCTTTAGAAAATTTAGATTATAATGAGATAGATTTATTAAGAGAAGATGAAATAGAAGACCTATATACTTCAACTACTTATGAAGATAAAATATTTTTAATTAAATATTTAAATCAAAACTATGTTCCTAATGACGTAGAAATTATTTCTAAGCTATTAAATGATAGAAATTCTAAAATAAAAAAAGCAGCGATAAAATTAGCAGGAAATAGAAATTCGCCTGTTTTAAGAGAAAAATTAATAGAATTTTTAAAATATTCAGAATATTCGCATGCTTGTAGTTTAGCACTTTTAGAAAGTGGTGAAGATATTCTGGAAGAGTTAGAAAAATTATTTGAAAAAGAAACTTCTATTTCTATTTTATTAATGATAATAGAAATTTTTGCAAAAATCGGTTCAAATACAAGTAAGAATCTTTTATTAAGTCATTTACATTATCCAAATAAAGAAGTACAGGTTGCTGTAATTAGGGGATTATATTTTTGTAGGTTTCAAGTGTCTAAAAAAGATGAGCATATTATAAAAGAAAAATTAGAAGAAATAGTAGAAAATATTTTATGGATATTTGTTTGTATAGATGAAATTGAAAATGAAAAAAACACTTTAAAATTAAATCAGTCTCTTGATTTAGAAAGAGAAAGCAATTTTCATACATTATTTCAATTATTAAGTTTTCTTTTTAACCCAACAACTATAGATCTAATTAAGAAAAATATTATTGGAGAAAATACTATTTTTGCTTTGGAAATTATTGAAAATTTTATTACTCAGGATATTAAACAATTGATAATTCCGCTTTTTGAAAATATTTCTGTTTCACAGAGAATAAAGCGTTTGGAAACTTATTTTCCACAAAAGAAAATGACATTCCATAATAGACTTAGAGATATTATTACAAGAGATTTTAATAAAATTGATCTATGGACAAAAGCAAAAGTTTTAGAATTATTTAATAAAATTTATAAAAAAGAGGTTACATTAGATAAAAAAGATAGTTATTTTGTTGACCTATGGACACAAGAAGAAGCAAAAAATTTATTGTCTAAAATTAGAAGAAGAGAAATTCCTGATGAAATTTTAATTTGTTTATTTCATCCAGATGAATTAGTTTATAGTACTGCAGCTAAAATTATTTATGATTTTGATGAAGCAAGATGTAATAATTATATTAAAAGACTTTCTCCAGATAAACAAAAGTTACTTGCAATATTGGAAAATAAAGATGATGCAAAAAATTTACTTGCAGAAAAAGTTAAACTTGTTAAAAGGGTACCATCTTATTTTAGTGTTCCAGAAAATACTCTTGTAAAACTTGCAAAAGTTTTCTCTGTAAAATTAATAAGTAAAAATGAGATAGATTTGTTGATAAACAAAGAAACTGGAGATGAATATATTTTTGTTGTTTTAAGAGGGAAAATTGAAGGAAAGGATACTGAAGGAGAGAAAAAAATATTTTCTAAGAATGCAACTATAGTTAGAGGAATAGATGTAGGATATGAAAACATAGAAATAAAAGCAAAAAGAGATACATTAGTTTTAAAAGGTTTTCGTTTTGAATATTTCAATTTATTAACTGAAGAGTTGGATATGTTACAACATATGTTTGGGTGGTATAATAGAAGTAATAATATAGTAAAATAAAAAATCTCATTTTTTGAAAAAATTTGAAAAATTTGAAAAATCGGCATTTTTAAATAAAAAAAATTTTTGAAATTGAAAAATATTGAAATTTTCACGTTTTTTGAAAATTTTTTTTTTATTTAATTTTAAAAATATTAAAATTTTCACGTTTTTTTGAAAAAATTTTTTTTTATTTAATTTTAAAAATATTAAAATTTTCACGTTTTTTTTAATTTTAAAAATATTAAAATTTTCACGTTTTTTTGAAAAAATTTTTTTATTTAATTTTAAAAATATTAAAATTTTGAACGTTTTTTGAAAAAATTTTTTTTTTATTTAATTTTAAAAATATTAAAATTTTCACGTTTTTTTGAAAAAATTTTTTTTTATTTAATTTTAAAAATATTAAAATTTTCACGTTTTTAAATTTTCACATTTTTTTGAAAAAATTTTTTTTTATTTAATTTTAAAAATATTAAAATTTTCACGTTTTTTTGAAAAAATTTTTTTTTATTTGTAAACCATTTTTATCCGTCATAAATAAAGCATTTGTTGTTTTATATTTTTTACGCCCATATGCTGTTTTTGATCCACATTTTTTGCAATTGTTTATTTCCATCATATGGATAAAATAAATCATATTTTCCATTATTTTCATTACGATATTATCAAACATATTTTTAAATATTTTGAATTGACCATTTTAAAAATGATAATAAATTGATTGTATCAACATATTTATTATCCTCATTATCAAGGGTTAAACTCTTCTATGTAAACCTTATAGAGTTTTTTTAAAATATAATTAAATATTTTAAAAACTGTATTTTGATACAAAACCTCGTTTTGCCAAATTTAAATTTGGTAGAACATGTTTATTAAATATTTTTTTAATATTTGTTTGTATTTTGAATTAATAATTATAATGATTATAGAATGAATAATTTATTATTATCAATAGAAAAAGAAGCCGATTTAAAAATATTTTTAAATCTTTCTGAACGTTTAAATATTAAAAGTAAAATTTTTACAAATGATGAAATTTTAGATTTACATTTCTTAGCTGCAATGAAAGAAGGACAAGAAAGTGAATTTATGTCAAAAGAAGAACTAATGCAGAAATTGACAAAATATGAAAATTAAAATAAGAAAGCGTTTTGGAAAAGATATTGATAAAATATCCAATAAAAAATTGTTACAAAAAATTATTAAAATAATTAATGAAATTGAAAAATCAGATGATATATTGGAAATTAGTAATATAAAAAAAATGAAAGGAAAAACTTTTAATGCTTATAGAATTAAAATAGGTGATTATAGAATTGGTATATTTTATGTAGATGGAATGATTGAATTAACAAGGTTTATGCATAGAAAAGATATTTACAGATATTTCCCAATTTAATTTTTATTAAATTTAAAATATTATTTTTAATAAAAAAAACAATTATTTTACGGTTTTAAATTATTAAAAAAAATTTTTTTTCAAAAAAATGCCAATTTTTTATGACTTTTTTAAAATTTTATATTTATTAAATATCCACATTTAAAATGTTTTTTTTTACATTTTTTATAACCGTGTAAACCACAAGGACGACATTTTAAATTTTCCTCTGTTTGTAAAATTTTAGAATTATCTGATAAAGGCGTAAAACCAAAATCAGGAACAGTAGAACAGAAAAATGCTGTAACATTTGCATTCATTGCACTTGCGAGATGCAAAGGAGCAGAATCATTTACATAATTCATTTTTGCTTCTTTCATCAAAGCAGCGGTTTCTAATATTTGTAATTTGCCAGATAAATTTTTAACATTTTCATTATTACTTTCGTTTTTTACCATTTCACAATATTTAAAATCATTTTTAGAACCTATCAAAAAAATATTGAAATCTTTAAAATGTTTAATTATTTTTAAAAAATTTTCTTTTGGCATTTGTTTAGTAAACCAAACTGAAGTAGGAAAAATACAAATATAATTTTTTTTTTGATAAATTTTTATTTTCTCGAATTGATTTTTTGTTGGATATAATTTTGGTTTACTAGCTTTTTTATCAGTAAAAAAACTTATTAGTTCGTGATTTCTTTCTATTTCATGTTTTTTATTTCCTATTTTGTGTTTAAAAACGTCTGTAAAAAATCGAGAAAAAGGATTTTTATCGAAACCAATTTTAAAACGAGATTGCGAAAAAGTTGTCAGAAAACCAGAAGAGGTAAAACGCTGACAATTAATTAAATAATGATATTTTTTTTTGCGGATTTTTTCTAAAATTTTAAATAAGTTTCTATATTTATTTTTATTCTTATCCCAAATAATTATTTCTTTTACATAAGGATGATTTTCTAATAAATTTTCATTTCCTTTTCTCATAAGAAAATCAAGTTTTGAATTTGGATAAAATTTTTGTAATTTTTCTATCAAAGAAGTTGCTAAAATAACGTCTCCAATGAAAGCCGTTTGTATAATTAAAAATCTCATTTTTTGATTTTTTATATTAAAAAAAATTTTTTTTCAAAAAAAACGATTTTTTTTGAAATTTAATAAAAAAAACACTTTATTTGCAAAAAATTTAAGTTATAAAAAAAATGTATCATTTAATAATAGGTTTAATAGTTTTAGTTTGTATTCTTTTGATTTTAATTGTTTTGGTTCAAAATTCAAAAGGTGGTGGACTTGCGTCCAATTTCTCATCTTCCAACCAAGTTATGGGAGTTCGTCAAACAACAGATTTTTTAGAAAAAGCAACTTGGTATCTAGCAATTGCTTTACTTGTATTAACTGTTTCGGCAAGTATAGTTATTCCTCGTGATGATGAAAATCATGGAAAATCTAAAATGAACGAACAAATTTTAAATGCTCCAGACCCATCTGCTATACCAAATCTTCCAAAAGAAGAAAATAAGGATAATAAGTCATCTGGAGCAATAAAAGTGGATAATAAAAAATCTGGTTCTGGTGCGATAAAATTAGAAAATAAAAAAACAGAAAGCGATACAAAAAAATAGAAATTAATTGCTATTTTTGTAAAAAAAAAAATTCCAATTCTTAAAGATAATTTGGTTTTCCATTTTAAGACTTTATTTGCAAAAGATGTGTCAGCAAAAATTTTTTCTATATCACCCTCTCGCCTTTCCACAATTTTGTAATTTACTTTAACTTTTGTAACTTCTTCAAAAGTTTTTAAAACTTCCAAAACGGAATTTCCTTTTCCTGTTCCAATATTAAAATATTCGAAATTTTTTTCATTTTTATTTTCAAACATTCTTTTTAAAGCAACAATATGAGCCTTTGCAAGATCAACAACATGAATATAATCACGAATTGCAGAGCCATCTGTAGTATTATAATCATTTCCAAAAACTTTTAATTCTTTTCGTATTCCAATTGCTGTTTGCGTTAAAAAAGGAATTAAATTATTTGGAACTCCTATTGGCAATTCACCTATTAAAGCACTTTTATGTGCTCCTATTGGATTAAAATATCTTAGAGCAATGGATTTTAATTCTTCATTTGAATGCACAAAATCAGATATAATTTCCTCAGAAATTTGTTTTGTATTTCCATATGGAGAATTTGCTTTTTGAATTTCCGATTTTTCTGTTACTGGAAGTTTTTCTGGCTGTCCATAAACAGTGCAAGAAGAAGAAAAAACAAAATTTTTAATTTTATATTTTTTCATATTTTCCAAAATATTCATCAAAGAAACTAAATTATTTTGATAATATTTCAAAGGTTTTTCTACAGATTCACCTACGGCTTTGTAAGCAGCAAAATGAATAATTCCATCAATATTTTTGTGTTTTTTAAAAAATTTATCTAAATTCTTTTTATCACACAAATCTAATTTTTCAAATGCGGGTTTTATTTTTGTAATTTTTTCTATAGAATCAAGAATTTCTATTTTTGAATTTGAAAGATTATCAATGATAATAACTTCAAAACCTTTATTTTGCATCTCAACAACGGTGTGCGAACCTATATAACCAATTCCACCTGTTACCAATATTTTCATAAAAAAATTTTTTTACAAAAAAACGATTTTTTTTTTATTTTATTTCTTTTTTTTTGTATAAGTTTTAATATTTTTTCGCAAGAGAAATATTGTTTTTTTGTATAAGTTTTAATATTTTTTCGCAAGAGAAATATTGGATTTTTTTTACAGATAAAAAAGATGTCCAATTCAATCCTTACGAATATTTCGATAAAAAGGCAATTGAAAGGAGAATTATTAACGATTTTCCGCTAAATCACATTACAGATTTTCCATTAAAAAAATCGTATGTAAAATCTGTTTCTGAAATTGTTGATGAGGTAATTTCTGAAACTCGATGGTTTAATGCTGTTGCTGTATGGACAAATTCCGAACAGATTAGGAAATTAAAAAAAATGGATTTTGTAAAATCTGTTAAAAGAATTTCTCTAAGAACTCATCTGACTTCTTACAAAGATTACGGCACAAATTTGAAAGAAAATCAAGAGGAATTATTGAAAGCACAAACTCTTCGAATGGGAGGCGATTTATTTGACAAACATAAAATTAACGGTAAAGGAGTTAGAATTGCAATTTTTGACGGTGGTTTTCCATCTGTTGATACCAGTCCAGCTTTTGAACACATAAGAAAAAATAATCGTATTATTAAAACTTATAATTTTCCGAAAAAAGAAGAAAATGTTTATGGTTTTAATGCACACGGAACGATGGTAATGTCTTGTATAGCAGGAATTATTAACGGTCAAAAAATGGGGCTTGCAACAGAGTCAGAATTTTTACTTGCACGTACCGAAGTAAATTCTGAACCTTTTTCTGAAGAAGAAAATTGGCTTGCAGCTGTTGAATGGGCAGATAAAAACGGTGCTCAAATTATAAATAGTTCTCTTGGTTATACGAATGACAGATATTTTCCTGAAGATATGAATGGAACGAAAAGTCTTGTTGTTAAAGCAGCGAACTTAGCGGCAAGAAAAGGAATTCTTGTTGTAAATGCGATGGGAAATGATGGCTCTGGAAAATGGAAATTTATGGGAACTCCTGCAGATGCAGATAGCATTCTTTCCATAGGTGGAACAAATCCTTGGACAGATATGCATACAAATTTTAGTTCTTATGGTCCGACAGCGGATAAAAGAAGAAAACCTAATGTATCAGCTTATGGACACGTAATTGCTGCGGGAAAAAGTAAACTTGTAAGTACGCAAGGTACATCTTTTTCAAGTCCACTTGTTGCAGGTTTTGCTTCTTGTGTTTTACAAAAAAATCCTAAACTTAAAGTTATGGATTTAATGAAAGAAGTTGAAAAATCTGGCGAATTATATCCTTATTATGATTATGCTCACGGTTACGGTGTTCCACAGGCAAGTTATTTTTTTGAAAAAAATAATAATAAATTTGAAGAAACCTTCGACACAAAAATTGAAAATGACACTTTATTTGTAATAATAAAAGATAATTATTTTAAACCAGATTATAAAGGCTTAATTGAAATAAGATTATTTTCAGATTTTGATAATTTTGATAAATTATCAAATACAATTTCTTTAAAACATTATTTGTATTTTCATGTGGAAAATGAAAAATCTTATTTGGATAATTACAAAATTATTAGAGTTTATAAAAAAGATGCTTTTGCAATTCCAATTAAAGAACTGGGAAAAAATAAAACCGTAAGAATTCATTATAAAAAATACACTAAGGAATTAAAATTTTAAATTTTACAAAATGAAAAAAAATTTTTTAATAATTTTAAGTTTATTTTTAATAAATTTAGATTTAAGTGCTCAGGATATAATTCTGGAAGAGGACGTAAAAAGTGATACCATTATTGATAAGTGGGGAAAAAACAGAAGTAATTTTCAACATTTTTATCTTGATTTAAATTTTAGTGTTCCTGTGGAAGAGGAAAAAGGTGCAGAACTTCGCTATGGTTTTTCTCATGGAGTAGCAATTGGTTATCGTTATAAAAAGCGTTTATCTAATACTTTTGCACTCGGTTTAGACGGAAGTTATCGTTTTTTTAAATATGATATTAAACAAAATGATAAAAAAACAATTCCTAATATTTTTAATAAAGAATACGACAAAGAAAAATATAAAACACATTCGTTAAGTGCAGAAGGTTTTTTTAGGATTAACATTGGTAGAAGGGGAGATTTTGTTGGGAATTTTTTAGATGTTGGATATTATGGAAGTTGGATATTTGGTTTTAATCATTGGTATAAATATGAATATAAAAAAATAATTAATGGAAAATCAGAAAATAATTGCGAAACAATTATTTCTAAGGAAAGAAATTTAAATTATGTAGAAAATTTAGAATATGGTTTACGTGTGCGAATAGGACTTAATAGGTATATTTTATCTGCGTCTTATCGTATGTCAGATTTATTTAATTCTCAAACAGATTTTGAAATTCCTGAGTTACCAGTTTTGAAAATTGGTTTACAAATTGGTTTTTATTAAATTAAAAAAAACAAAAATTTGGACAAATTTTAAAAAAATTTTTTTTAAATTAAAAATTATTAAAATTTTGTACGAATTTTAAAAAAATTTTTTTTAAATTAAAAATTATTAAAATTTTGTACGAATTTTAAAAAAATTTTTTTTAAATTAAAAATTATTAAAATTTTTTTTTTTAAATTAAAAATTATTAAAATTTTGTACGAATTTAAAAAAATTTTTTTATTCAAAATAAAATCATAATTTTTCATTTTAAAATGAAAATATTAAAATTTTGTACGAATTTAAAAAAATTTTTTTATTCAAAATAAAATCATAATTTTTCATTTTAAAATGAAAATAAATTTTTCAAAAAGATGTTAATTTTTTATTAAATTTTTATTTTTTGAAAAATACTATCCTTTTTTTATTTTATTTAAAATTTAAATAATCAATAAAAACTTAGCAAAAAAATTCAATTTATAATAAAAAATTTCTCATTCCTAATTATTAATTTGTATATGTGTGTACGCTATTTATAGAAGTTGGCAAATAATTAATTCCAAACCAACAAATAATTAAAAATACAAATGCCAATGCAAGCATCCAAATTGGCGTTTTTAAATTTTTTGGTTTATGGTAACGATAATGTATATAAGAAAGATAAGCCATCCAAGTAATAAATGACCATGTTTCTTTTGGGTCCCACGTCCAATAATGTCCCCAAGCTTTTTTTGCCCATAAAGCACCGAATAAAAGTCCCATCGTTAAAAAAGCAAATCCTATATAAACAAGATTGTCAGCAAGATGCATAGTCTTTCTATTTATTTTTGTGAAATAAATTTCATACAAAGCTTTTAAAGAAACTATAGCAGAAGCAGCAAGTAAAGCATAAGAAAAAATATAAACAATAACATGAGGAACAAACCAAATACTTTGTAAAGCAGGCATCAAAGTTTTATCATGTGTTTCTGTATTTAAAATATTTATTAAAACAAAAACTATAGATAAAAATAAACTAAAAGTTAAAAACCATTTGTATTTCCATTTTAAATATGTAATTTGTCCAACAACCGGAAGAAAAAAAGCATACCATAAACGAGTTTCTCCCAATGTTCTCATAGGTGGTCTTTCTAAATTCTTCCATAAAATAAAAATAAAACAAGACATAATTAAAGTTCCCAATACAGAAAAAGTATTTATTAAAATTTTATTCTTTTTTGTATTACTATTTATATTTAAAAATACAATAGAAACTAACCATAAAAAAATAGAAGTGTAAGCAAAATATGAAAAATTTATCCAATTCATTTTTATAATTTTAATTTTTTTTTACAAAAATATTAAATATTTTTACAAAAATAAAAAAAATAAAAAAAATGGATATTTCCGTTGTTGTGCCTCTTTACAATGAAGAAGAATCTTTATTAGAATTATCTTTATGGATAGAAAAAGTTATGAGAAAAAATAATTTTTCTTTTGAAATTATTTTTATAGACGATGGAAGTTCTGACAGCTCTTGGGAAAAAATAGAAAATTTTTCAAATAAAAAAGATTTTATCAAAGGAATAAAATTTAGAAGAAATTATGGAAAATCAGCTGCTTTACATTGTGGTTTTCAGGAGGTTAAAGGTGATGTTGTAATAACTATGGATGCTGATTTGCAAGACAGTCCAGAGGAAATTCCGGAACTTTATAGAATGATAAAAAAAGAAGATTTTGATTTAGTTTCCGGATGGAAAAAAAAGCGTTATGACCCTATTATGAAAACAATACCAAGTAAATTCTACAACTGGACAGCAAAAAAAGTAACAAAAATTTATCTAAACGATTTTAATTGTGGTCTAAAATCTTATAAAAAAATAGTTGTAAAAAACATAGAAATTTATGGCGAAATGCACAGATATATACCAGTTCTTGCAAAACAAGCGGGTTTTTCTAAGATAGGCGAAAAAGTCGTTAAACATCAAGAAAGAAAATATGGAGTTACAAAATTCGGTTTAGAACGTTTTGTAAATGGTTTTTTAGATTTACTCTCCATCTCTTTTATAACGAAATTCGGAAAAAAACCTATGCACTTTTTTGGAACTCTGGGAGCTTTAATGTTTTTTATAGGTTTTATTGTATCATTTTTTTTAGGGATTTACAAATTATATTACGTTTTTATAGGCGTAAAAACAATTTTATTAACTGATACTCCTTATTTTTATCTGGCATTAACGACTATGATAATCGGAACACAATTATTTCTTACAGGTTTTATTGCAGAACTTGTTTCCAGAAGTTCTAAGGAAAGAAATTTTTATCAAATTGAAAAAAAAATAATTTAAAATTTCATTTGTAAATTTGAAAAAATAATTTCAATAAAATTATGAATACTACAAATCATAAAATAATAAATGGAGACATTCGTAATATGCCTATAATAGATGATGAATCTGTTCAATTAATTTTGACATCTCCACCTTATTGGCAATTAAAAGATTATGGACATAATAATCAAATTGGTTATAATGACATCTATGAAAAATATATAAATAATAAAAAAAATATATTTAATTATAATTTTTTTATTAAAAATTTGTTTTATAAAAAAATATATAATTTAAATAATTTTAATGAAAAAAAAAGAATTCATCATACAATTTTTTTTAATTTTTATAATTTTTATTTTTAATTCTCATTTGTTGTTTTCTCAGATTGCTGTTGGTTCTTGGCGAGACCATTTGCCTTACAGAATGACAACGAAAGTTGTAAATGTTGAAAATAGAATTTATGTATTATCCAGAGCAGGTTTGTTCTTTTATGATAAAATAGATAAAAGTGTAAAAAAAATTTCCAAAATAGACGGTTTATCAGATTTTGGAATTAGTAATATTGTATATAATAATTTCAATAAAATTTTATTTATTGCCTATAAGAATGGAAACATAGATTTTATTTTAAATAATAAAGTTTATAATATTTCTGATATAAAAAGAAGTGGACAAATTGTTGGAAGTAAAAAAATTAACGATGTTTTTTTTATTGAAAATAAAGCATATTTGTCTTGTGATTTTGGAATAGTTGTCATTGATATGGAAAGGCGGGAAATAAAAGATAGTTATTTTATAGGCGAAAATGGAACACAAACAACCGTTACATCTTTGACCGTAGATAATGAAAATAATATTTATGCTTCAACAAAAAATGGAATTTTAAAAGCAAATTTAGAATTTGATAATTTAATAGATTTTAATGTATGGAAAAAAATCACTGATTTACCAGTAAATATTATTTCAAATAATTGTGAACAAATTGTTTTTTGGGATAATAGATTATTTGCTAAATTTGTTGAAGAAGAAAAAGATTTTTTATGTGTTTTTGAAAATGAAACATGGAAAATAATAGGCGAAGAAGACATTACAAGAATTACTAAATTGGTGAAAAATGAGGATAAATTTCTTATTATTTACAAAGATTATTTAAGAATTATAAATCAAGGAGAAGAAAATATTAATAAATATTATATTCCTGCGATAGCACAATATTGTATTTACGATGAAGAAAATACTCTTTGGGTTGCGGGAGGAAATTCTGGTTTAAGAGATGGACGAACTTTTGAGACCGAATATAAACATCAAAGTATTTATCCTAATTCTCCAGACATCGGAGGAGTTTTTGATATGAATATTAATAATAGTAAATTATATGTTGTTGCAGGAGGAGTAAGTGGATTTTGGGGAAACCTTTGGAAAAATTTTCAATTATCTGTTTTTGAAAATGAATCTTGGAGCAATAAAGAATTCGGTGGTTTAAAAGATGCAATGGCAATTTGTTTCAATCCGAGAAATCCTAAACAAGTTTTTGTTGCAAGTTGGGGTTATGGAGTTATTGAATTAGATGAAAATAACTCGCTTCAAAATATTTATCCAGGTGATTCTTATGTTCGTACAGGTGGAATAACTTTTGATAAGAATAATAATTTATTTGTAACTAATTCTGAAGTTCCTGATGCGATTTCTGTAAAAAACAACAATGATGAATGGTTTTCTTTGAATTACCGTGAATTAAAGAACGTGGAAACTCTCGAAGAAATTATTGTAACTGAGGATAATAATAAATGGGTTCGTTTACCAC
>NBLL01000020.1 GCA_002084355.1 Bacteroidetes bacterium 4572_128
AAAAATTATAAAATTTTGGGCGATTTTTTAAAAAATTTTTTTTTAATTTAATAAAAAAGTTGTAAAATTTTGGACGAATTTGATTTTTTTTTTAATTTAAAATTACAAAATTACAAAATTTTGGGCGATTTTTAAAAAATTTTTTTTTAATTTCAAAATAAAAAACATTAAAATTTTTAACTTTTATAAAAAAAATCCTCGAAAATCGTTAAAAATTTAAACGTTTTTTGAAAAATTATTGCTTTAGTTTGCAATAATTTTTTTACTTTCCAATTGTTTATTATCAACAATAATATTTACAATATAAATTCCTTTTTTTTCTGGTTTCCAAGAAATTCTATTTTTAAAATTTTTGTAATCTTTTTCAAAAACAATTTTTCCTAATGTATCACAGATAGAAATTTTAAATTCTTTTATTTTTTTCACTTCAAAAGAAAATTTGTCTTTTGATGGATTTGGAAAGATTTTTAAAATAGAAATTTTATTTTTTATTTTTTTTATATAAGTTTCATTATCCCACATTCCAAAAGTATATTGTCCTTTTCTTAAATTGTCAGTAATTAAATATCCTGTATCGGCACTTCCTGTTTTTGTGAAATCTATTAATTGCCAATCTTCATTTGTATTTTCTCGGTAAAGTAAAACCAAAGAATCAGCAGAATTATACATCCAATTATTATCTAAATAAGCTAAATTTCCGGAAGTTTTTTTACTAAAAAAAAATTTTCCTGAGGATATAAAATTTTCATTAAAAATTCCTTTAATTTCCCAATATCTACTATTAGAAATTATTAAATTAGGAATTTCTATTTTAAAATCATCCGGAGCAACCCAATTATGTTCAACTCTTAGCATAACAGAATCAGAAATTTCCGAAATATTTGCAATGAAATAATTTTCAACAATAACAGTATTTGGTTCAAAATCTAAATTAAAAGTTTGACTTCCATACTCGCCAGAAAATTCAATAATTTCTGTTTTTGTATTCCATAAATTATCGAAAAAACTCAATTCAATTTTATTAGAATTTGCAAATTCCTCTTTGCCTCTCAATTTTTGACGCATAAAAACTTCCACTTCAAAACTATTTCCTATGTTTGTTGTGCGGAATGAATCCACAGAAAAATGAGAAAAACCACCTTGAAAAACCCAAGAATTAAAAAAATCTGTTAAATCAACATTAGTAAAATTACTCATCGAATTTTTTAAATCGTCGCTGGAAGCAGAGCTAAAAGAAAATTCGTTAATATAATTTTCTACTGTGGGACACCACTTACAGCACGAAAACCATTATCAATAATATGTGCTGCTCTTAAAACTTCTTTATGATTTTTCCTTACATATTTTTTAAATTCATAATTTCCATAAATAAATTCTTTGAAAATCGCCTCACAATAACTCGCCCATCCTTCATTTAGCCACATATCTTCAGGAGTTTTACAAGTAACAAGATTTCCAAACCAATGATGCGATAATTCGTGAGCCATAAGAGTTTCATTAGAAAGACCATTCATTGCTGCTCTTGGATAAGCGATATTTGTAGCATGTTCCATCGCACCTGAATTGAAAGGAACCGCAACATAACCAACTCTTTCCCAAATATAAGGACCAAAACAATTTTCATAAGCATCCAGAGTTGGATTCAAATTTACAAAAGAATTGACAGCACTCATACTGTCCTGCTGTTTTACATAAATATAAGTTGGAATTTCGCCATTCATTCCATTGAAAATTCCATCAACACTAATGTACGGAGCAACAGCAACAGAAGATAAATAAGTAGGAATTTCATCTCGTAAATTCCAATGATAAGTAATATTTCCGTTTTCGTTATTTAATGTTTCCATTAAAGTTCCACAACAAACCGCTTTATTTTCTTCAGAAGTTGTAATATAAAAATCATAAGTTGCTTTATCAATAAAATCATCTACACAAGGATACCAAATTCTTCCGTAAGAATGTGGATTATCCTGCATTCCAACTCCCAGATTAAAAGCATAACCATTTTGAAAATAAAAACCGCCCCAAGTTGATGGATCCTGTTGAGGATGTCCATTGTAAAAAATATTTACATTAACAGTGTCATTTACAGATAATTGCTCCGTAGGAATATTTAAAATTGTGTCATTGTAAATATAATTTACAATTAATTCGTCATTGATTTTTACAGAATCAACATTTAGATTTTGTAAATCTAAATTAATTTCGTTGATATTTTGTTTTGGAACTATACGCAAAATAGTATTTCCAGAAATTGTTTCGGAGGAAATATCAGTAATATTTAAGTGAATTGTATAATGCAAAACGTCTATAAAATCACTGTGAAGTGATGTATTTTTATTGTTCTGAGAAAAACAATAATTTGAAAAATAAAAAAGAAAAAATACAAGAACTGTTTTTAAATACATAATTATAATTATAAATTAAAAAAAATGTAATTTATGAAAAAAAATAATTTTTCAAAAAAACATTAAAATTTTGACGTTTTTTTTTTATTAAAAAATTTTTTTTTTTCAAATTCGTCCAAAATTTTAATGCTTTTTATTTTAAAATAAAAAATTTTTTTTTCAAAAAACGCTGAAATTTTAATAATTTAAATTATTAAAAAAAAATTTTTCTTCAAAAAACGCCAAAATTTTAATATTTTTTAATTTTGAAATAAAAAAAATTTTTTCAAATTCGTCCAAAATTTTAATGTTTTTTATTTTTGAAATAAAAAAAATTTTTTCAAAAATAGTCCAAAATTTTAATGTTTTTTATTTATGAAATTAAAAAAAATTTTTTTCAAATTCGTCCAAAATTTTAATGTTTTTTATTTTGAAATAAAAAAAATTTTTTCAAAAATAGTCCAAAATTTTAATGTTTTTTAATTTTGAAAATTTTCTTCAAAAAACGCCAAAATTTTAATATTTTTTAATTTTGAAATAAAAAAAATTTTTTTCAAAAAACGTCCAAAATTTTAATATTTTTTAATTTTGAATTATAAAAAAAAATTTTTTCAAATTCGTCCAAAATTTTAACATTTTTAAATTTCAAAATAAAAAAAATTTTTTCATAATTCGTCCAAAATTTTAATGTTTTTTAATTTCAAAATAAAAAAAAATTTTCAAAATTCGTCCAAAATTTTAATATTTTTTAAATTATGTTTTTCAAGATATTTTAATTGCTTTTTATTTAATGGTTTAATTTTCATTTTAGTTTTTTTTAATTGAAGAGTTTTGTAAACCGTCTTTTATTTCTGCTATAAATTCTGCATTATGCCCACTTTTTTCTAATGAATTTGTTATTTCATTTATTGATAATGATTTATCAAACTCTTCTAATGTAATTATTTGTGGTTTTATCACAATTTCCGTTACATTTTTTTGAAACATAGAAACATAATTTCTAAAAGACTTGCGTTCAATTCATTTAAGTTAATTTCTAATACTGCTTTCATAATATTTATTTTAAATTTTTTTTATAAAAAAATTCATATTTTATATTTTTCTGAAAATTTCAAAGACAGAAATATTTTACAAAAGAAAAAAAAATTTTTTGATAAAAGTGGAATTTTTTAATGATTTTTAAATTAATAAAAAAAAACTTTTTGATAAAAGTGGAATTTTTTAATGATTTTAAAATTAATAAAAAAAAATTTTTTGATAAAAGTGGAATTTTTTAATGATTTTAAAATTAATAAAAAAAAATTTTTTGATAAAAGTGGAATTTTTTAATGATTTTAAATTATTAAAAAAAAAATTTTTTCCAAAAAACGCCGAAATTTTAATGTTTTTAAATTGCCAAAAAAAATTTTTTTCCAAAAAACGTCAAATTTTTAATTTTTTTTTTTAAAATTATTTTTTTCGAAACTCTCATAACAAATTAAAATTTGTTCTATAATTTCATATTCTGTAGCATTTTCTAAAAATTCATCAGATAAGTCGCAATAATATAAAAATTTCTTTATTAATTTTTTGTCTTTTAAAGACAAAATTTTAGAAACAATTTTTTTATTATATTTTTTTTCTCTTAAATTATCACTTTTTAGAAGTTGAACTAATTTTCTTTTTGAATTTTCTCTATCACTATATTTATTATAAAGCATACTAATAAGAGGAACAGAAAGCCCAATTCCAACTCCAACTTTTCCATTATTAGATGATAATAATGGCATTTCAATGGATAAATCTGGTGATATTTTTTCTGGCAATTTCATTGATAAAAAAGCTTGTTTAGCGTCTTCATAAGAAGACCAAGGCAAAATAACAACTTCTTCTAAAATAACAGTGTCATGATTTAAAATAATATCTTTTTCAAAAATATTGTTTTTCATAAATTCTGGAATCATTATCTCTTTGATTTTAAAACCAACAGCAGAAAATAAAACTGTATCATTTATTTTTACTGGAAAATAAAACCCACCATCTTTTTTACTTATAGTAATTTGATTTGCATTTTGCATAATTATATGCACACCAGAAATTGGATTTTTTTTAAAATCATAAACATTTCCCTTGAAAAAAATTGTACTATCATTTTGAGAAAATGAGAAGTTTAAAATTAATACTAAAATTCCTGTGAAAATTATTTTACTCATAAATTTATTTTAAAAAAATTCTATTTCTATTTTTTGTATAAACGCCATTAATATATAATCATCTTTTAATTTAGCTTCTAACAAAGTTAATAAAACATTTATTTTTTTATTATTATTGTTTACAATAAAAACTTCAAATCTAAAACCTGTTTTTGCTTTTCCTATCACAAAATGTTCTTTTATATAATCTTTGTCTTTTTCATGATAAATTTGAAATAAATTATTTAAATTTTTACCAATAACAAGTTCTTTTTTCTTTTTAAAAAGTTCTTCTGCAGCACCATTAAAAAAAATCACTCTATTTTTAATATTAATAGAAATTACTGCATCAAGCATACCTTCCATAATTTTTTCATAAAGTAATTTTACATTATTAATTTTTATAAATTGTGATTTTACTTTATTTTTTGCAAGCTCTAATTTTACATCTAAATTTTCTTTTGCATCTTTTAATTTCTTTTCTTGCTCTTTTAAAGTTTTATTTTGTTTTTTATTTTCAATTTCCATTAATTCCTGTTTAGTTGTATCATTTCCAATAAAAATAATTTTTGAAATTTCATTATACATATTTTTTATAGCAGTAAAAATTCCATTAAACCATTTTTCTTTATTATTTTTTGTAAAAAATTTAATTGTTGCTTCGTGAGGAATTCCTTTTTTTATTTCTTCCCATTTTTTTTCAAAATTTTCTACATTTTTATTATCCATAGAAAAAGTATAATTTTTTCCTTTTACTTCGCTTATGTCATAAGATAAGGCATCTAAAATACGTTTATTATAATATGTAATTTTCCCATCTATAGAATATTCCGCTTTTAAAGTAAATCTATTCAAAGCACTAATTTGTTCTTCAAAATCTAAACTTATTTGTTTTTTTTTCGTTATATCTACTCCAAGAAATAATATTTTTTCTACCTTAGAATTTGTATCTCTGATGCAAACATAAGTTGCCATAGTCCATATTTCTTTTTTATTTTTTGTAAGATGTTTCATATCTCCGTCAAAATGTTTTCCACCGTTTGCAATTCTATCCCATATTTCATCAAACCAAATTCTGTCTTTTCTGTCAATAAAATGAAAAATTTTTTTTTTATAAATTTCGCTAGAAAATTTATATCCCATTTTTTTTACAAATTTTGTATTTGCATAAATCAATTCTCCATTTATATTATATTCTGCTCTTATCAAAGTATGATTAACTGAATTAGTAAAACTAATAAAGGATTCTGATTGTTTTGCTGCTTCTCTTTGAGTATTTTTTAAAATTTCTACATTTTTCCTCATTGCTTTTTCTTGTATCAATAATTTATTTCCTTGTTTTCGAGAGGCTTTTAATAAAACAGCTGTTTTATGAGAAATTTTAAAACTTGCTAATGCAGATGCAATACTCTCAGCAACTCTTTCGACAAATCTAATTTCGAATTTTTCTAATATTTTAAAAGATGCAATTTCTACAACCCCAAAAACTTCATCATTTACAATTAATGGAGTAATTAAAATATAACGAGGATTAGCTTTTCCTAGTCCAGAAGTAATATTTACATAATTATTTGGTATTTTCGACATAGAAATAGTTTCTTTTTCTATGGCACAAGCACCAATTAAACCTTCGCCCCATACGATTTTTTTATTTGCAAATTTCTTTCTTTCATAAGCATAATTTGCTGTCAGCTCCAAAAACTTATTTTCTTTATCTTCGTCATTCAAAACAAAAAATCCTCCTTGTGTAGCAGAGAGATATTTTACAAGATTCGTGATAATTTTATAAGATAAATTATCTATATTATTATTATTTTTACGAAGTATTTCACCAAATTTTGCTATCCCTTCTGTTGCCCAATGTCTTTGATTATCTTCTTGTTTCCTATTTTTTTCTTCTTCTCTGTTTTTTTTTAATTCGTACATTAAATTTATTAAAGATTTTGCTAGATCATCATTTTCATTAAAATTCTCATATTTTGCATTTATTTCTCCGTTTCTTAGTTTTTCAGCAAACATAGAATTTTGATAAGATTTTTCTGTTTCTACTTTTAATTTTTCTTCTGAGGCTTCTAAAATATTAAAAAATTTTTTTGAAATAAAAAAAACCAAAATAGAAAGCACAAAAGGAGCAACATCAATTATAAGATGTATAGGATTTTCCGAATGTAATCTTCCTATGTTTGTTATATTAAAAGAAATATTTTTAAAAACACTATCCATAAACAATGCAAATAATGGAAATAAAAAACCCAAAATAGCAGCAATTGTAGTATAAATTTTTACTTTATTAAAATACTTATTTTTCATTTTTCACTTCAATTATAAT
Source organism: Bacteroidetes bacterium 4572_128 (assembly GCA_002084355.1). Classification (GTDB taxonomy): domain Bacteria; phylum Bacteroidota; class Bacteroidia; order Bacteroidales; family 4572-128; genus 4572-128. The sequence continues at coordinate 6,888 of NBLL01000020.1, forward strand.
TTTTAATATAAATTAAATAAAACAAATAACTTTATTTTTCAAAAATTCAAAAATTTTTTTATAAAAAAAAAAACTCACTAAAAAATGAGTTTTTTAATTTTTTTTAATTTCCTCCTAAAATTAAAGGCAAACCATCTTTCCCACTTCCTATAATAATTGTTTTAGTATTTTGAGATTCAGACAATTTTACAGTTGCTTCTATACCTCTCATTTTCAATAAATTATCAGTAAGACTACTATTAATAATTTGATTTGCTATTGCTTCTCCTTCTGCTGCAATACGTTTTCTTTCTGCTTCACTTTTTTCTTTATCCAATTTGAAACGATATGCAAGTGCTTCTTGTTCTTGTTGCAATTTTGATTCTATTGCTTTTTTAATTTTTGCAGGAAGATTAATAGAACGTATCAAAAGAGCTGTAATTTCAATATTATTTTTTTCTTTTTTCAAAATTTCAATTGTCTCTTCTATAATTGCTTTTTCTACTTCTGAACGTTTTGTGGAATAAATTTCCTCAGAAGTATAACGTCCCATAACTTGTCTAACAGTAGAACGAATTTCTGGAACAACTAATTTAGTAACATATTGCTTTCCAAATTTTTCGTGCAGATATCCTATTCTATTGTGAATAGGATTGAAACGTGCAGAAATATCAACATTTACAGATAAACCATTTTTATCCAAAACATCCATAGTTTCTTCTATTTTTTGCTCTCGCACATCATAAATATAAATTTCATTCCATGGAGCAATAACATGAAATCCTTCTTTATTAACGTGATCTTTATCTAAACCAGTGGTAAACTTCCTAAAAATTACACCTTTTTCACCTGGTTTTAAAGTTACAAAAAAACTACTACTTATCGTAATCATAAATAATAAAATTACGCCTCCAATTATTATAAACGAAGATTTTATTTTCATCTCTTAAATTATAAATTTAAATTTTTACAAAAATAATTTTTTTTTATATAAAAAAAAATTATTTTCAAAAAAACGACAAAATTTTAATTTTTTTAAATTATTAATAATAATTTTTCAAAAAAAAATCAATTATTTTAATGATTTTTATTTAATTTAAAAAAAAAAAATTTTTTGAAAACGACTAAAATTTTAATAATTTTATTTCAAATTAAAAAAAAAAATTCAAAAAACGACCAAAATTTTAAGGTTTTTTATTTTTAAATTAAAAAATTTTTTTTCAAAAAACGACAAAATTTTAATGTTTTTTTTAAAAAAATTTTCTCCAAAAACGACAAAATTTTAATATTTTATTAAAAAAATTTTTCTCCAAAAACGACAAAATTTTAATATTTTATTAAAAAAAATTTTCTCCAAAAACGACAAAATTTTAATATTTTATTAAAAAATTTTTTTTCAAAAAAATGCCCAAATTTTCAATATTTTTTTTACAAAAAACTTATGATGAATAATTGTGCAGTGAAAACACCGCACTGCGCATGATAAATAATTTTTCCCAAATTATTTTTTTTTAATTAAAAAAATTCTACCTCTCCATATTTTTCTATGGAAAAAAGTATTTTCTATTATTTGTTTTTGCTCATAAGATGGTTTTTCACAATTTTTTAATAATAAATTTCTTAAATTTTTACTCATAAATTTTCTGTTTTTCTCTCCACCAAACTGGTCTGGAAATCCATCTGAAAACATATAAATTATATCATCTGTAAATAATTGAATTTCATTATTTTTAAATGCTTTTTCTTTTAGATAATGACCTATTGGCATTTTATCACATTTAAAATTTTGTATTTCATATTTCTCTTTATGGTTTTTTCGCATTAAAGTTAGAGGAATATTTGCACCAGAATATTGCATTTTTTTATTATCAAGATTTAAAATACAAAATGCCATATCCATACCGTCAGATTTTATTTTTTTATCTTTTCCTTCGTAAAAAACATCTTTTAATCGTCTTCTCAAATTATTTAAAATTTCATTAGCTTTCATTTCTGATTTATGAAAATTTCTTTTTGAAGTAATTTCATTTAAGTATGCAATTCCAATCATACTCATAAAAGCTCCGGGAACACCGTGTCCAGTACAATCTGCAACAGCTATTAAAATCTTATTATCAATTTGTTTTATCCAATAAAAATCTCCACTAACTATGTCTTTTGGCAAAAAAACAATAAAGTTTTCTGGTAGAAATTGTTTTATGTGTAATTTACTTGGGAGTATTGCGTTTTGGATAGATTTTGCATAATTAATACTTGAAAATATTTTTTCATTTGTTATTTTTAAATTTTCATTGAGCGATATTAATTTTTTTTCTTTTTCCTTTTTTCTACTAATATTATCAGCAATTATTAATATTTGATTAATTTCTCCATAAGAATTTTTTAATGGAACTATTTTGTATAAAAAATAATCATTTTGTATTTGAAATTCAAATTCTATTTCTTTACCTTTAAAAACATCAATAAATTTTTCTTCTAAAACATTATATTCTTTTTTTAAAATTCTTTTTATATGAATATTCTTAAAAGTCTTTGGATCTTTTAATTTTTTAAATCTTCTTCCTGATATAAATTTGATTTTAAAATCTTTTTTTATTATAGAAATAAATGAATTTGGATAACTTTGTATCAACTTCATTAATAATTTTTCATTATTTAATATTTTTTCTTTACTTATGGTAAGTTCTTCATTTTGAGATTTATATTCTTCATTTATTGCACTAAATTCTTCATTTGATTCTTTTAAAAGTTTTTCTTTTTTTTTCCTATTTTCTATTTCTATAAAGATCTTTACATTTATAAACTTTTCTATTTTATCTATATAAAAATAAAAAAAGAAGAAAAGAATTGTTATAATTATAAAGCTGATAATTATTAGATTAATAATTAGATTATTCGTTTGTAATTTTTTCTCAGTAATGTCATTTATAATAATAATTTTTCCAACATTTTGATTTTGCACATCTAATAAATTTGTGCTTTTTGTATGAAAAAACATAGTATCTAATGAAAAAATTTTTTCATTTTTCATATCTAAAAAATTTTTAATTTCATCAAATTTTTTAAAAGTATTATCTATAACTGCATAATTTTCAAAGTCTTTCCAATTAAAAAAATTTTCTTTTTTTATCATTTTTAAACCTTCTATCCATTTTTTTTCCTTTAGAAATTTTTTATCTATTAAAAATATAAAATCGGAATTAATAACATTTTTCAACTTTTTTATTAAATGTTCTATTTCTCTTCCGAGTTCAATATAGCCAATAATTTTATTGTTTACTATCCATGGATAAACCATTCTTAGGGCAAAAGTTCCATAAGGTCCAAGTTCTATTCCAGAAAAAATTTCTTTTTTTTCTTTTGCTTTTTTATAAGTAAAACGATTTATTTTGTCTCCATCTCTTTTTGTGTTATGCAAACGTAAAAAGCATGTGTCATTTTTATTTATAAAATAAAAATGTGTTATTTGAAATTCTAAATTTAATTTTTCATAAATTGATATTCCATAATCTATTAATTTTTCTTTATCTTTTTTTAAAAAAAGCCTTTGTAATTTTTTATCTTTTGCTATATGTAAAAGATTTGATTTTAAAATATTTTCTTCATCAGCAAGAAAATGATTAAATATTTTTTTTGCATTTTCTAATTTTGCATTTTCATAAATATAAAAATTTTGCTCTTGTAAATAAAATATTCCAAAAATAAATAAAATAATTATAACTGAAAACACAATAATACTCGGCACTAATATTTTAAACTTTATTTTTTCGTATTTTTTCATAAAAAATTTTCACAAAAAAACGTAATTTTTATATAAAAAAAAAATTCATAAAAAATTAAATATCGTATTTTTGAAAAAAAATAAAATATGAAAAAAATTGAGAATTTTTGTTGTTTAATTTTATTAATTTTTATTATTTTTTCTTGCGTTTCACAAAATAAAACAATCACAAAAAAAGAAATTCCATTATTTTTAGATACATTAAAAGGACATTTTAAAAGTGCAAAAGGAAGTTTAAAATTAATTTCTTGCTATTGCTATAATGGAGGTTATATTATGACAAAAAAAAAAGAAAAAATTCCTGTTTGTTTTAAAATAAAAAGCAAAATTGAAAATGATAAAAATGTAATTCTTATTGGTTATTTTGATACAAAAAGAATAAAATCAGATATAGATAATCCTTGTCCGGAAGGCGAATTAAGATTTTTTAAAGTAGTTTCTTATAAATATAAATTATGAAAGAAAAATATACAAAATTGATTATAGATGAAGCTTTTCGTTTAGGTTTTTCTGCTTGTGGAATTTCTAAAGCAAGATTTTTAGAAGAAGAAGCAAAAAATCTCGAAAATTGGTTAAAAAGCAAAAAAAATGGCGAGATGTCTTTTATGGAAAGAAATTTTGATAAAAGATTAAATCCTTGTTTGATGGTAAATAATGCAAAATCAGTAATTTCTGTTTCACAAAATTATTTCCCAAAAAAAGAAATAAAAAATATCAGTATTTCTAAATTTGCTTATGGAAAAGATTACCATATTTTAATGAAAAAAAAGTTAAAAAAATTAATGGATTTTATAAAAAAAAATATTGGTGAAGTAAATGGAAGAACTTTTGTTGATTCGGCTCCTGTTCTGGAAAGAAAATGGGCAAAATTATCTGGTATTGGTTGGGTTGGAAAAAACGCTAATTTAATTAATTTTCATAATGGTTCATTTTTTTTTCTTGGAGAACTAATTATTGATTTAGAATTAAATTATAATAATGAAATTTCAAAAAATTATTGTGGAACTTGTAGAATTTGTATAGATGCTTGTCCAACTGGAGCGATAGAAAAAGAATTTGTAATAAATGCAAATAAATGTATTTCATATTTGACGGTTGAATTTAAAGGGAAAATAAATGAAAATTTACAAGCGAAATTAAATGTTTTTGCTTGTGATATTTGTCAAGATGTTTGTCCTTTTAATAAAAAAAGTATCCCACATAAAGAGGATTTTTTCCATCCAAAAAAAATTTTATTTGAAAAAAATTTGGAAGATTGGAAAAAAATAAGCAAAAAAGAATTTAATGAAATTTTCAGAGGATCTGCTATAAAACGTATAAAATATGAGAAGTTTTTAAGAAATTTACATTTTCAAAAAAAATAAAATTTTATTAGGAAAGACATTTTTTAAAAAAATCAATAAAAAAAATTTGGTTCTTGGAACTTTTTATGAAAAAAGAATATTTTATTAAAAAAAATTTTTTTGAAAAAATGCCAAAATTTTAATGCTTTTTTAAAATTACATTTTCTATAATTTTCGGAAAATATTTATATTCTAAATTATGAATATTTTTTGCTAAATTTATGGCATTATCATTTTTATCTATTTTACATTTTTTTTGAAAAATAATTTCGCCTTCATCATATTTTTCATTTACAAAATGTATACTTATGCCACTTTCTTTTTCTTTATTTTCAATAATTTTGTTATGGATTTTCATTCCAAACATTCCTTTTCCTCCGTAATTTGGCAATAATGCAGGATGAATATTAATAATTTTTTTTTCGAAATTTTTTAAAATATTATCTGGAATTAGCCACAAAAAACCAGCAAGAATAATAAAATCAATTTTATTTTTTTCTAAAATATCAATAACAAAATTCTCTTTGTAAAATTGATTTCTGTTAAAAATCTTAGTTGGAATATTAAAATTTTTTGCTCTTTCTAATGAAAAAGAATTTTTATTATTTGACATTAATAAAGAAACTTTTATAAATTCACTTTTTTGAAAATATTTAAAAATATTTTCTGCATTAGTTCCAGAGCCAGAAGCAAAAATAGCTATTTTTTTCATATTTTTTTTTTTGTAATATGCGAATATTTTTAAATAAAAAAATTTTGAAATTTTGAAAATTTATTTTGCATCTGATTTTCATTTAGGTTATCCTGATTTTCATAGAAGTCTTTCTAGAGAAAAAAAAATTATACGTTGGCTGGATGAAATAAAAAAAGACGCTGAAGAAATTTATTTGCTCGGCGATATTTTTGATTTCTGGTATGAATATAAAAAAGTTGTTCCTCGTGGGTTCACTCGTTTTCTTGGGAAAATAGCAGAAATTACAGATTCAGGAATTAAAGTTCATTTTTTTACAGGAAATCATGATATTTGGATTTACGATTATTTGCCTCAGGAAATAGGAATAATTTTGCACAGAAAAGCAAAAACAATGATAATAGGAAATAAAAAATTTTATATTGCACACGGCGACGGACTTGGAGGTTTCGATTGGAAATATAATATTTTAAAAAGAATTTTTACAAATAAAATTTTACAATTTTTATTTTCTAGATTACATCCAAATTTTGCTTTATTTCTTGGACAAAAATGGTCTCTTAGTAGAGATACAAAAATTGTTAAGAAAGACGGTTATCTTGGTGATGATAAAGAATTTCTTGTTTTGCATTCAAAAGAGATACAGAAAAAAGAAGAGCATAATTTTTTTATTTATGGACATAGGCATTTTCCAAAAAAAATAAAAATTTCAAAAAATAGTGAATATTTTAATACCGGAGATTGGATTTCTCATTTTTCATATTGTGTTTTTGATGGTGAAAAAATGAAAATAAAAAATTTCGAGTAATATAATTTTTAATGAGAAATGAGGAATTTTGAATGTGAATTTGAATAAGAAATTTATATATTTTTTTGAAAAATATTTTTTTTGTAAATTCGTTAAAAAAAAAATAAACAAAATGAAAGAAAATAAATTAAAATCATTAGTTCGTTTGTTAGATGATCCCGATGAAAATATTTATAATATAATAGAAAAAAATATTTTAGACGAAGGAGATAAAGCAATTTTTCCCCTTGAAAAATTAGAAAGTTATGGAAATAAATTATTAGAAAATAGGATAAAAAATATTTTAATAAATATAAATTTTTCATCTACTTTAAATAATTTTAAGATTTGGACAAATTCTGATGAAAAAAATTTATTAGATGCTTTGTTTTTAATAGCAAAAATAAATGATAAAAATATAGGTTTTGAAAAAATAAAATCAGAAATAAATAAAATTACAAATGTTTTTTTAGAAATTTATAATGGAAATTTAACGCCACTTTTGAAAGTAAAATTACTTAATCACATATTTTTTAATATTTACAGTTTTTTTGCTAAAATGGAAAATTATAAAATTCCCGAGAGTTTTTTTATAAATTCAATTCTTGAAAATAAAAGTGGAAATGTAATTTCTTTGTGTATTTTATATTCTATAATTTCTAATATTTTAAATATTCCTGTTTTTTGTGTAAAACTGCCAAGAAATTTTTTTTTAATTTACAAGGATAAAAATAATATTTTTTATATAAATCCCCTAAATAAGGGTACAATAAGTGGGAAAAAAGAAGTTGATATTTTCATAGAAGAAATAAAAGAAAAATCAAGACCAGAATATTTTTTGCCAATAAAAAATGATGAAATTATTTATGAGTTATTAGAAATTTTAATTCATTCTTGTAAAAAATCAGATAATAAAAAAGAAGCAAATGAATTTCAAAAATTTCAAAATCTTATTAATTTAAATAAAAAACATTATTAAAAAATATTAAAAATTTAAATTCCAAATTTAAAAAATTTGGAATTTAAATTTTTTTTACATAAAAACTGTTGAATTCCTATTTGCTCCGAGAGAAATAATTTTTATAGGAACTTTTAGCTCTTTTTCTATAAAATTAATATAATTTTTCAATTCTTTTGGAAAATCTTTTTTTGATTTAATATTTGAAATATCAGATTTCCAAATTTCAAACTTTTTGTAAATTGGATGAATATTTTTTTGATTTATATCAAAAGGAAAATTTCCAACAATTTTACCATCTATTTCGTAAGCAACTGCAACTTTAATATAATCTAAATGTGTTAAAACATCTATTTTACTAATTATCAATTTATTAACTCCATTAATCATAATAGAATATTTCAAAGCTACTAAATCAAGCCATCCACATCTTCTTTTTCTGCCTGTTGTTGCACCGAATTCTTTTCCATATTTTTGTAATTTTTCTCCGTCTTCGTCAAAAAGTTCGCTTGGAAATCCTCCTCTTCCTACTCTTGTACAATATGCTTTTGTAATTCCGTAAATATCTCCTATTTTTTTCGGAGAAACTCCCAAACCAACACAGGCTCCTGCACTAAAAGTATTTGAAGAAGTAACATAAGGATAAGACCCAAAATCTATATCTAATAAAGTTCCTTGCGCACCTTCAGCGAGTATTTTTTTACCATTTTCAAGAAAATTATTTACGTAATATTCGCTGTCAATAATTTGAAATTTTTTTAAAGTTTCTATTCCAAGAAAAAAATCTTTTTCAAAATCTTCCAAAGAATATTCAAAATCATAATTTTTTAAAATATTCTTATGTTTATTTTTTAATAAATTATATTTTTCCTTAAAATTGTCATTCAAAATATCTCCAACTCTCAAACCGTTTCTTGCAATTTTATCAACATAAGTTGGACCTATGCCTTTTAAAGTAGAACCAATTTTTGTTTTACCTTTTGATTTTTCTAAGATTGCATCTAAAATTTTATGTGTTGGTAAAATTAAATGTGCTTTCTTAGAAATCATTAAAATTTCTTCTGTTTCTACACCGAGATTTTCTAATTTTTTTATCTCATTATGAAAAATAATAGGATCAATTACAACTCCATTACCTATAATATTTAATTTGTTTTTTCTGAAAATTCCTGAAGGAATAGTATGTAAAACATGTTTAATTTCATTAAATTCTAAGGAATGACCAGCATTAGGTCCACCTTGAAAACGAGCAATAATATCATATTTTGGAGTTAAAACATCAACTATTTTTCCTTTTCCCTCATCACCCCACTGGAGACCAAGTAAAATATCTAATTTCATAAATAATTTTTTTTTTAATAATACAAATATATATAAAAAAAATTACGTAAAAATATTAATATAAAAAATATATTAATTATCATAAGAATAGCAAAAAATATAATTAAACTTTTTATTATAGTTATTCCGATTTGTTTTTTACAAATATCAATTTTGTCTTCTATAAATTTTTTATTTTTATTATTTGGATTTTCGTCTATATAAGTTTTATATTTTTTTCTTGCTCATAATAATATCTTTTTTCATCAAAATTTTTATTAGCGGTTTTCAATTTCAACCTGTACAAACCCAAAAAATCACCTGTTTTTTTGAAATTTTTTATAAGTTATAAAATTCGTAAAAAATTGACGTTTTTTGAAAATTTTTTTTTTTTAAATTCGTAAAATTTTAGCGTTTTTTTGGGAAAATTTATTTTCAATAAATTTTTTTCAATATACAAACCCAAAAAATTGGCATTTTTTCAAAAAAATTTAGGTTTGTATCTGTTAAAATTTTTTTTCAAAAAAACACAATTTTTTTTAATTTTTTTATTGAAATAAAAAAATATTTTTTCACCAAAAATGCCGTTTTTTTTAATTTTCATTATTAAAATGAAAAAAAATTTTTCACCAAAAACGCCGATTTTTTTTAATTTTTTATTGAAATGAAAAAAAATTTTTTCACCAAAAATGCCGTTTTTTTTATTTTTTTTTATTGAAATGAAAAAAAAAATTTTTCATCAAAAACGCCGATTTTTTTTAATTTTTTATTGAAATGAAAATAAAAAATTTTTTTCAAAAAAACGCCAATTTTTTTAATTTTTTTTATTGAAATGAAAATTAAAAATTTTTTCAAAAAAACGCCAATTTTTTTAATTTTTTATTAAAATGAAAAAAAATTTTTTTTCAAAAAAACGCCAATTTTTTTAATTTTTTATTAAAATGAAAAAAAATTTTTTTTCAAAAAAACGCCAATTTTTTTTAATTTTCTTGGAAAATATTTTTTTTATAAAAAATCATTTTAGATAAAAATTAAAATAGAATTGCATTTTTCTTTTTTTTAATCTTATCTTTTTGAATAAAATCTAATCTATATTTTTCACTAATTTTTCCATTATTTTGTAGTCTATTTTGTATCATTTCAAAATATTTTTTGTGTAATTCACAACTAATAAAATTTCTTTTTAATTCTTGACAAAGTACAATTTCAGAACCACTACCTCCAAAATGAATAAAAATATCATCTTCTTCTTTTGTTGTAGCTTTGATTAATAACTCAACAAGAGGCAAAGGTATTTGACAAGAATGAAAAGTTTTATCCTTTGAAACATTTTTAACTAAATTATAATTTAGCCACGAATAAGGCATCCTCCCTTTATGTCCTTGTGCAATTCGTTGTTTTATTCGTTTATCATTTGGGTTTAAGTAAGGTTGAACAACTTGTTCTTTATAAAAATGATTATGTTTTGTTTTCGTTACGTGTAAAACAGAACGATGTGCATTTGTAAATTTTCGTGGACTATGACCTACATTTGTATTATAGACCCAAACATAATCAAAAACATCATGAGCGACATTATCTAAATATTTTACTCTTAAGTGTGCATTCTGTTTTGGATAATTAATTAAAAAAAAATTGCCTGTTTCCTTTAAAATTCTAAAACTTTCTTTTGCTAATTCAATATACCACTCAATATATTTATCCCACTTTTGTGTATAGTTTTTTCCTGCATAATTGATACCTACATTATAATCTGGGTCGCTATAAATCATATCTACAGAGTTATCAGGTAATGCTTTTAATATTGAAATAACATCTTTATTAAATACTTGATTTCTAAAATTTTGTAACATTTTATTTTTGAATTAATTGATAAGTAGCTGATTTTAAAAATTTAATAGAAGAAATATCATAAGGGTTTGAGAAAGTATAAGCCCAAAGATGAATATCATTCGTTTTTGTATTTCTGACAAGATAGACACAAATAATTTTTTTCAATTTATCATTGATATTTTTATCTTTTTTAGCTTCATAATAATATAAAAAAGGGTGATAAATTTGATAAATTGCAAAATTGTCAGGTTGACCATTTTTAGCTTCAAAAACACCTATAGTGCCTTGATACTCAATCGTTAAATCTATTTCTATCTGTATATTTTCTAAATTAACGAGAATATCTTGACTTAACAAATAAGAAAAATTTGTTTTTGTTCGGTGTGGAAAATAAGTTTTAGGTCTTTTAAAAATATCAATATCATTAAATTCTGTATCTTTTCCAAATAAAAAATGATGTAATATTCTTTGATTATTGGCAACTGATAAAATATTACTTTCACTTGTATTATATAAATTCAGTAAACTCTTTTGATATTCCCATTTTATAATATTTTCGATAGGTTCAAATTGATGATACACTAAATTAATACCTTTGATAAATTGATGTTTTCCATCTCCAAGATGAATAATAGCAAAATCATTTTCTTTTAAAATTGCAGGTAATTTTTCTTTATTATCTATTTTTGTGGCATCAAAAGGGTTCCCAAATTGATATTTTTGAGCTATCTTTTTAACTAATTTATTGTCAAATTGATAATTTTCATTTTTTTGACAAAGCATAAATAATGCTGTTAAAACTTTTTCTTTTTTATTCATTTATTTGGTTTTTATAAAAATGCCGTAAGTCAAAACTTACGACATTTTATTTTATGCTTTTTCAAAAAAATATTTTATACTCCTAATAAATCTTTTACATTATAGATTTCATCAATAGATAAAAAAGATAAAAAAGTTTTATCAATTATTTCAAAATCTGTTTTTTCTTGTTCATTTAATGTTTTAATTTCAGGAAATTTATATAGCGGAATAAGAATAATTCTTTCATTTGTCAAATGTAAAAACATTAAATTTGACCCCATAAAATTAATATCTTTTATCGCTAATTTTTTTGTTTCAAAGTCTTGCATAAATTTTATATTTTAATAGATTTTATTTTTTTGCCATTATAAAACTTTTCTAATTGTTCTAATAATTGCTTTTTGTATTTGATAATTAATTTTTCAATCTCTTTTAATTCTTTATTAGAAAAATCTCCTTTTTTATTTTCGTCAAGTTCTATTTTTGGTTCTAACCAAAATTTACAACTTTTCTTAAATCCTTTATGTGAAAATGTAAATGAATATGTTTTCTATTCTCAAAAAAATCTGACGAAAAAATTAAAAAAATATATTTTCCTAAAAGAAGTAATTTGCATAAAAATTTTATAAAAGAAATATTTGCAAATATATAATTTTTTTTAGAATTACCAATTTTAAAAAAATTTTTTCAAAAAAACGCCATTTTTTTTAATTTTTTATTGAAATGAAAAAAAATTTTTCACCAAAAATGCCGTTTTTTTTAATTTTTTTTATTGAAATGAAAATAAAAAACTTTTTCACCAAAAATGCCGTTTTTTTTAATTTTTTATTGAAATGAAAAAAAATTTTTCACCAAAAATGCCGTTTTTTTTAATTTTTTTTATTGAAATGAAAAAAAAATTTTTTCACCAAAAACGCCATTTTTTTCAATTTTTTATTGAAATGAAAAAAAATTTTTTCAAAAAACGCCATTTTTTTTATTGAAATGAAAATAAAAATTTTTTTCACCAAAAATGACGTTTTTTTTAATTTTTTTTTATTGAAATGAAAAAAAAATTTTTTTTTCAAAAAAAACGACATTTTTTTTAATTTTTATTGAGATCATTCTAAAGTAAATGTTAGTAACGCTTATTAATATAAAAATATAATTTTATTAATAAATTATTATATTACTTTTGTAAAATAATAATTTATTAATAGATTTAAAATTATGACAGTTACTTATCAAACAATTATCAATGAAATTAATCAAATTCCTGTTTTTTACCTGCAAGAAGCCTTTCAAATATTACATTCATTTAACGAGAAAATAGCGGATAAAAAAGCAAATAGGAATCAAATTTTAAGTTTAGCAGGTACGTGGAATGATATGTCCGATAAAGATTTTCAAGATATGATAAATGAAATAAAAAGTAATCGTAATGAAATCTTTAGTAAAAATATAGAATTATGAAACAAGCAATTTTAGATACAGATGTTTTAATTGCAGGAACTGCCATTGTAAATAATTTAATTTTGATCACTAATAATGTCAATCATTTTAAGCGAATACATAAACTTCAAATAGATAATTGGGTTTTTAAATAATTTTTTAATTACAATAAAATTTTAAAATTTTGTAATTTGAAAAATTTAAAAACATATTACTTGCAAAAAATACGAATAACAAAATGATAACGATTTCAAATAAAAATTAAGTGATAAGATAAAGACAATAAATTTCCTAAAAAAACATTTTTTTTAATTTTTTATTAAAATGAAAATAAAAATTTTTTTCACCAAAAATGCCGTTTTTTTTATTTTTTTTTATTGAAATGAAAAAAAATTTTTTCATCAAAAACGCCAATTTTTTTAATTTTTTTATTAAAATGAAAAAAAATTTTTTTTCAAAAAAACGCCAATTTTTTTAATTTTTTATTGAAATGAAAAAAAATTTTTTTCACCAAAAATGCCGTTTTTTTCAATTTTTTATTGAAATGAAAATAAAAAATTTTTTCAAAAAAAAATAAAAAATATATATTTTTGTAAAAAAATAAATTATGTTAATTATTAGAAAAGAAAAAATTATTGAATGATTGAAGAAAGAATTAGGCTTTTTGAAAAAAAATATCAAATTTCATTTAGAAATTTTGAAATTCAATTATTCAAAGAAGAAGAAAATTTCGAAAAATGGGATGACTATATGGAATGGAAAGCATATTTAAAAAGTTTTCATCATTTAAAAATCAAAAAAGAACAAATAAAAAATGGAAATTACCAAATATCTTGAAAACAGCGAAATTGTTAAATCATATAAAATCTTAAATTTAAAAACTTTTGAAATTGGCTTTTATATCAAAATTGCTATTGAATTAATTAATGAAAACAAATTGTTTTTTAAAGAATATGTAGATGAAACAGAACGAAATTACTCATATCATTGGCAAGATAATCAAAAAAAATTAATTAAAAGATGGGATAATGCTCCGCACCACAAACATATTAAAACTTATCCACACCATTATCATTATAAAAATAATGTATTTGAAAGTTATGATATAAGTATCAAGGATATTTTAATGTATATAGAAAAAAATATATTGAAATGAAAAAAAAATTTTTTCAAAAAAACGCCAATTTTTTTAATTTTTTATTGAAATGAAAAAAAACATTCAAATTAATTTTTTTAATTTACATTCGTTAAAAAAAAAAAATAAATTATTATGGAACAAATTGTTTTAAATTTACAAAAACCTTACGCATTACAAATGCAAAAACTAATGAAAGTTTTTGGTGATAATTTATTTGCAAATACATTTTTTGATTATCACCTTAGACGTTTAAAAAGAGAAATTGCAAAGATGCAAAATGAATTGAATAAGTTTGAAGAAAAATATCAAATTAGTAGTGCAGAATTTTATGAAAAATTAGAAAATGGAGAGTTTGGAGATGAACAAGATTTTGTACAATGGTCTGGTATTTATGAATTACAATTAGATAGTAAAGAACAATTAGCTAAATTAATATGATAAACAAATATTTTAAAATCAAAAA
>NBLL01000021.1 GCA_002084355.1 Bacteroidetes bacterium 4572_128
TTTCCACATTTTATGTTATCATTTAAAATTGAAAGTGTGCGTCCTTTTTTTGCTGTTCTTAGCCAAAGAGAAAGTTTCGCAATTTCGACGCTTTCCTCATTAATATCTACACCAAACAGATTATTTTCAAGTATCGATTTATCAGTGTCGAATAAACCTATTTTATCACCAGTTAAATCGGAAATTAAATCATCAATTAGTTTATGCTCTTTTATTAAAAATTGCAATGCTTGGTTTAAAAATGCTCCGCTTCCACAAGCAGGGTCAAGTATTTTTAAAGATTTTAACCATATTTTATAATCATTTAATTTCTTAAAAAGTTCCTTTCCATTTTTGTTTAATCTATTTTTAGTTTTAAAACTCGCATCAAATTCAATCTCATAGATGTGCATTTCTTTGCGTTTTTCTGTACAAAGTGTGCCGATGGTATTTTTTACAATATATTGAGTAATGTATTTTGGCGTATAAAAAACACCATCTTTTTTACGTTTGGAAATCTGCTTTTGAAACTTTGCCAAAGTTTGAGACTTTGGCAAAGTTAAATGAGAAGTTAAAGACGCTTCCATTTCTTCAATTTCATTTAAAGAATGTTCAAAAATATGTCCCAAAATATTCACATCTACCTCAGTATTAAAATCATAAGAGGATAATTTTAAACAATCTCTTCTTAAAATTTTATCGTCGATTTTTAAATTGTAAAGAAATTCATCCGGAGCAAAAAGTCCTCCGTTGTATGCTGGAATATCATCCATAGATGTTTCTCCTTTTTTTCCGTCATTCATATATCCAAAATATTGTATATATATTTTGTAAAGCGGTTTATAAGCGTCGAGTTTTCTAAGTTGGTCGTATCTTTCTATTATTTTTGAAATGGAATTTGCAGGTAATATTCCGCAATCTTCGGCAAAAAATATAAAAATTAATCTGTCCAGTAGTTTTTGCGATCCTTTGAATAATGTTAATTTATCAATTTTAGGATTTCTTTTTACAATATTTTCAAATAATCTTTTCTTGAAAGCCGAATAATCTTTGTAAAGTTGTTCGGAAATATTTTTTTCGTGAAACCTTGTTTCGTCTTTTAATTTTTGCGGTAAATCGCTGAAAATAGCATCTTTATTTAAAATTAAATACATTAATTCAAAATCTTTTTTTTCCAAATTGAAAAGATTAAATTCTTCGTATTCGTTTGAATAATCGACGTAAAAACGCAATTTTTGAAAATTTGAAGTTATTACATATTTACAACCGGGCTGATTATTTTTATAATTAAATGCCTGTTCTGTAACACTTGTTAAATCTTTTGTTTTTGTAGATTTCAATTCAATTACTGCAATTGCTTTTTCTTTTTTTAAAATTGCACCATCTACTTTTTTATTATTTGTTTGATTTTTAAATTCTCTAATAAGATTAAAATCATCATTTGGTTTCAAAGTATATCCTAAAACTTCCACAAATAAATCACGCAAAAAACCATCTTGGTATTCTTCTTCTTTTAATTTTTTTATCTGCTCTATTTTTTTCAATTTAAAAATTTCTTTAAATTTATCATAAGCAGTATTTAAAGAAACAGAATTTAATCCTTTCAGATGTTTTTTAACGACAGATTTTTGAAATATTGACATTTTTATCCTTTTTAAATTTTATTAAAAATAATAATTTATTATTTTTTAATAAAAAAAAATTTTTTTTCAAAAAACGCCAATTTTTTAATGATTTTAATTTATTAAAAAAAAATTTTTTTTCGTAAAAAATGCCAATTTTTTTACGAAAATTTTAAATTAAAAAAAAATTTTTTTCAAAATTCGTCCAATTTTTTAACATTTTAAAAAATACAACATTTTCGAACAAACATTGGAGGTTAAAAAAGAAACCTCCAATGTTAAAAAAAAATTTTTTCAAAATTCGTCCAAAATTTTAATATTTTTTAATTTCAGATAAAAAAAATTTTTTTCAAAAAAACGTCAATTTTTTAATGTTTTATTAAAAAAATGCCGTTTTTTTTTAAATTTAAAAAATTCGTAAAATTTCAGCGTTTTTGAAAAAAAAATATTTTTTTGAAAAAAAATATTTAAATTTGTTTCTTTAAAAAAAAATATTATGGAAGTAATGAGAAAAATTATTAAAATAGATGATTACAAAATAAATTTGAGTTTTCCTGTAAAATTTAACTCTAAATATGTTGAAATAATTATCATTTTCAAAAACTTTTGTTATCTGCACCTGTCATGACTGACGAAGAACATAAATATTTTTTAGAAAAAAAACAAAATTTTAAACTATGGAAGTAATTTGCTTAGATACCGGTTTATTAATTGAATTTTATAGGTCAAAAAATAAAAAAAACACATTTTTATTTAAAATTTCACAAAAATATAAATTTGCAATTCCTACAATTGTAAAATATGAAGTTTTAAGAGGTGATAAAATAAGAGATAAATTCTGGATTGAATTTTTAATTTAAAAAAAAATAGAAATTTAATAGGAACTGATGATATTTTAATTGCATCTATTGCTATAAAAAATAATTATAAATTAGCGACTTTAAATAAAAAAGATTTTATTAGAATTAATGGAATAAAATTAATAACAAAATAAATATTTTTTTTCAAAAACCGCCAAAATTTTAACATTTTATTAAAAAAATTTTTCCCAAAAAAACGCTAAAATTTTAATATTTTATTAAAAAAAATTTTTCCCAAAAAACGCTAAAATTTTAATATTTTATTAAAAAAATTTTCTCCAAAAAACGCCAAAATTTTAATGTTTTTTAATTTCAAAATAAAAAAATTTTTTCAAAAAACCCCAAATTTTTAATAATTAAAAAATTTATTTTCAATAATAATGAGAATTTTTAATAATTTTTTTTTATCAAAAATCCGATTTTTTAATGATTTTTTAAAATTAAAAAAAAATTTTTTCAAAAAAATCCGATTTTTTAATGATTTTTTGAAATTAAAAAAAAAATTTTTTTCTCCAAAAATGCCAATTTTTTAATAATTTATTTTTAATAAAAATTTTTTTTTTTAAAAAACCACCAATTTTTTTTATAAATTTAAATTTATAAATTTTTTTTCAAAAAATGCAAATATTTAATATTTTTATGAAAAAAAAAAATTAAAAAATGTTACAAAAATATGATATTATTATAGTTGGAGGTGGGCATTCTGGTTGTGAAGCTTCTGTTGCCTCTGCAAATTTAGGTTCAAAAACATTATTAATTACTATGGATATGAGCAAATTTGCAAATATGTCTTGCAATCCTGCTGTTGGCGGAATTGCTAAGGGGCAAATTGTAAGAGAAATTGATGCATTAGGAGGTTATATGGGAATTGTTAGTGATGAAACTGCCGTCCAATTTAGAATGTTAAATCTTTCTAAAGGTCCTGCGATGTGGAGTCCGCGAGTTCAATCTGATAGAACTTTATTTTCTTTAAAATGGAGGAAAATTTTAGAAAATACAAAAAACCTTGATTTATGGCAAGATATGGTTGTAGAATTAATATTTGAAAAAAATAAAATCAAAGGTGTAAAAACTCGTTTTGGAATAGAATTTTCATCTAAATCAGTAATTTTAACTAACGGAACATTTTTAAATGGTTTAATGCACGTTGGAAAAAATCAAGTAAAAGGCGGACGTATGGGTGATGAATCAGCTTTCGGAATCACAGAACAGCTAAAAAAAATTGGTTTTATTGCTGACAGAATGAAAACCGGAACTCCAGTAAGAATAGATGGCAGAAGTGTAGATTTTACTAAATTAATAGAGCAAAAAGGTGATAAGAATATTTTTAAATTTTCTTTTCTAAGAAATGAAAATAAACCAAAAAAACAATTAAGTTGTTTTATCGCTCACACAAACGAAGAAGTTCATAATATTTTAAAAACAGGTTTTAATGATTCGCCCTTATTTAACGGAATAATTCAAGGAATTGGACCACGTTATTGTCCAAGTATAGAAGACAAATTGCATACTTTCGCAGACAAAAATAGACATCAATTATTCTTAGAACCAGAAGGCTGGGAAACAAACGAACATTATATTAATGGTTTTTCTTCATCACTTCCTTGGGATATTCAATTGAAAGCTCTTAGAAAAATTAAAGCTTTTGAGAATGTAAAAATTTATAGACCGGGTTATGCTATAGAGTATGATTATTTTCCACCAACGCAATTACATCACACTTTGGAGACAAAAAAAATAGAAAATTTATATTTTTCCGGACAAATAAATGGAACTACTGGTTATGAAGAAGCAGCAGCGCAAGGTTTAATAGCTGGAATAAATGCGCATCAAAAAATCAATAATAAAGAGGAATTTATTTTAAAAAGAGATGAAGCATATATAGGAGTTTTGATAGATGACCTTGTAAATAAGGGAATTAACGAGCCTTATAGAATGTTTACCTCAAGAGCGGAGCATAGAATTTTATTAAGACAAGACAATGCTGATATACGTTTAACAGAAAAATCTTTTAAAATTGGACTTGCTTCAAAAGAGCGTTTTGATATTTTGCAAGAGAAAAAAAAATATATAAATGAAACAATTAAATTTATTGAAAAATTAAGCGTAAAACCAGAAGAAATTAATTTTTTATTGGAAAAACTTAAAACTCCACCAATAAGACAAAAAATGAAATTGAAAAATATCCTTTTGCGTCCGCAGGTGAAAATTGATTTTCTTATGGAACATTTAGAAAGTTTAAGAATTTTTATAGATAAAATTCCAAACGGAAGAAATGAAATTATAGAGTCTTCAGAGATTTTAATTAAATATTCTGCTTATATAGAAAGAGAACGATTAACAGCAAATAAATTAAAAAGATTAGAAAATTTAAAAATTCATAAAGATTTTGATTTTATGAAATTAAAATCGCTTTCCATGGAAGCAAGATTAAAATTGACAGAAATAAGACCTAAGAATATATCGCAAGCATCAAGAATTACTGGAGTTTCTCCGGCTGATATTAATGTTTTATTAATTTTTTTTGGAAGATAAAAATTTGAAAATTTTTATTAAAAAATAAAAATGTTATTTGTAATAAAAAAATTTTATTAATGAAATCAATAAAAATAAAGAATTTACGATGTATTAAGGATACAAGCGAAATTCCTTTAAAAAATTTGACTGTTTTGTTAGGGCAAAACAGCTCTGGTAAAAGTACTTTTTTAAGATTATTTCCATTATTAAAACAAAGTGTAGAGACAAGAACAAGTGGTCCTATATTGTGGTTTGATGATTATTATGCTGATTTTGGTGATTTTAATTCAGCGGTTCGTAAAAATGAAAAAGAAATATCATTTCAATTTGAATTGAAAATACTTAAAACACAAGCTACCGAAGTAAATCTCATAGAAGATACTGTTTTTATTATCAATCTTTTTATGAAAAGTAGCAATGAGAACAAAACATATATTAGCAAACTAAATATTAGCTTTTTCGACCAAAAAATTGAAATATCATTTAATCATGAAAAAATACTTACAGAATTTCTAATAAATGAAAAGAATTTAACAAAAAAATTAGGAATAAGGAAAGGAGTTTTAAAAACAGGAATTTTACCACATTTGATTTTTATTTCAAAAAATAATCTTTTTTCAAAAGACGAATTGAGTATTCACAATGAGTTATATAATTTTCTTAAAAAGAAATTAAGAACAAATACAAGTGATAATACAATAAATAAAATAATAAATAATTTGGGGCTTGGGTCAGATGAAACATTTTTGAAAAAATTAATTTCAAATGCTTCATACTTAAAAACATGGAAAAATGAATTAAAAAATTGGGATTTTATAAATCAAGATTTTAAAAACTTCAAAAATCTGACAATTGCAAATAGTTTTTTTGCTTTACTTAGAATGCTAGATAATTATTTAATATCTTCCATTAGTAATTTTTATTACATGAAACCAATTAGAGCTGTTGCCAAACGTTCTTACAGAAGGCAAGATTTAGCAGTTTCTGAGGTTGATCCAAAGGGTGCTAATCTGGCTATGTTTATTGATAATTTATCACAAAAAAAGAAAAAGGAATTTCAAAATTGGATAAAAAACACTTTTGATTTTTATCCACATATAAAAAGATCTGGTATTCATGTTGAATTACGATTGATTGATGTTAAAACAGGAAATGATTTTAATATTGCAGATAGAGGATTTGGTTTTTCACAAATACTCCCAATAATTACACAATTATGGTCTGTAATTTATAAAAATAGAAAACAAAAGCAACAGTATAATATTCCTATAATACTTGCCATTGAACAGCCTGAATTACATTTGCATCCTGCTTTACAATCACAATTAATTGATTGTTTTATAGAAACAATTAAGTTGGCAAGAAAAAAAGGAATAGAATTAAAATTAATTATAGAGACACATAGTCAAACTATTGTAAATAGAATTGGACATAGAATAGCAAATAAAAATTTATCAGAAAAAGATGTTTCTGTTGTATTGTTTGAGTTTAATGAAAATAAAGAATACAGCTCTGTTAGACTAAGCAATTACAATAAACAAGGTTTTCTAGAAAAGTGGCCTTTTGGATTTTTTAACCCTAAAGAAATTTAATTTATTATGTTGTTTTATATTTCACCAAATTTAGTTTCTAAATTAAAAGAAAATCCATCTGATAATCTTATTATTGAAGCAATTGATAATTTAGCTTTTTCAAGAAGACAAGCTTATCATTTGTTGCTTGCAGAATTAAATGATTTAAAATTTTTAAGCAGATGTGAATCTCTTCAAAAAAAAACTAAAGCTATTTTCAATATTCTTTATCAAACATATTCAGAAATTGGTTCTTACAAAAATGAGTTTAAATATTATGTTGAAATCGTTTACAAACAAAAAACATTACAAATAAAAAAAGAAAATGAAAAAGAAATAATTGAACTCTCAATTGATTATATTCAAAAATTTGATTTACTAAAAAAATCAGAAATTTTATTAGAAAATATTAGCGAAATTAAATTCTATATTTTTATGAGTAAATTTTTCAAAAAAGAAAATCGTCTTTATATTAATATTCCTTCAATGTATGATGTAAGAAATGGTGGTGGACATACTATGGGAGATGTTTATTCTCATTTGCAAAATAAAAAAAAATCTTTTTGTCTTTGTTTTGCAGACAAAGATATTAAATATCCCAATTCTAAAGAGGGCGATACTTTGGAAAAGGTGAAAAATATTGATGATAAAAAAATACCATTATGTAAATTGATAGCCATTGATGTCAGAGAAATAGAAAATTTAATTCCTGAAAAACTTTTGGAAAAAACTTGTGAAAATGATACCAATTGGAAAAAAGGATATGAATTTTTTATTAAAATGAAAAATGAAAATTTAGAAGAAGAAATTAAATATATGGATTTTAAAAAAGGTTTTTCTTTAAATAAATTTGTTGAATTGAAAAATAAGGACTATATAAATTTTGTAAAAAAAATTATGACAAAAACTAATTTATCTAATGAAAAAGATTTTGACAAGTACAGAAATTTTATAGACATCATTAAAAAAGGAAAAAGAATTTCTTTTTCAAAATTTCAAAATTTAAAAAATGAATACATTGAAAAAAATAATGTAGAAAATAAAATTTTAGATTTTTTTAATAAAGAGCAAATAATATCTGGAATGGGAAATGACCTATTAAAACGTTTAATTTATAAACACATTGATAATGACACAACAATTTCAAAAAATGATCTATTAAAATTTCAATTAAAAGAGTGGAATAAAATTGGAGAATATATAACATTTTGGACTTGTGGAGACAATAATCATAATGCAAATTTTTCGTGAAATTTGAAATTATTTTATCCTTTATAAATTTTTTATATGAATTGGATTTTTTTAAAAAGAATTTCTTTTTTACGTTTTTTAATTCCTTTTGTAATTGGAATTATTTTTCAAATAAAAAACACTTTTTTTGAAAAAAATATTTTTTATTTCTTTTTATTTCTAAATTCAATTTTCATTACTTTATTTTTTATAAAAAAAATAAATAAAAATTTATTTTTCAATCAATTTTTAGGGGGAATATTATTTTTAATTTTTTTTACGCTTGGAATTTATCTAACAGCTTTAAGACAAGAAACTTTTTCTTCTAAAATTTTTAACGTTTTTCAAGAAAAAAAAATTTCGCTTGTTGAAATTTCCGAAGAAATAAATGAAAAAAAAAATTATGTTTTTATTATAGCAAAACTTTTATGGACAAAAAAATTAAAAAACACTTATTCTTATTTTCAAAATGAAAAAGTTTTTATTTACATTGAGAAGGATTCTTTATCTAAAAAATTGAAAATTGGAGACCAAATTTTTATAAATGGACGTTTTAATGAAATAGAAAAATCAAAAAATCCCGGACAATTTGATTATAAAAATTATTTGAAAATTTTTGGTGTACATAAGCAAATTTTTTTAAAAAAAAATGAATGGAATATTTTTAATAAAAAAAATTCTTTATGGAAAAAAGCACGGAATTTTAGAGGAAAATTATTGAAAATCTATAAAGAATTTATTTTAAATAATGAAAATTATTCGGTTGCTGCAGCTTTAACTCTGGGCTATAAAAAAGATTTATCTTCTGAAACAGAAAAAAATTTTTCCGCTTCTGGTGCTATGCACATACTTGCTGTTTCTGGACTTCATGTTGGAATTATTTATTTATTCTTGATTTATTTGCTTTTTTTTTTGGAAAATGGAAATAAAAGAAGAATTTTAAGATTGATAATTCTATTTATTTTTGTTTGGTCTTATGCTTTTTTGACAGGTTTTTCTGTTCCTGTTATACGTGCAAGTTTGATGTTATGTTTTTATGAAATCGGAAAAACTTTTAATCGTTCAACAAATGTTTACAGTTCATTATCTGTTACTGCTTTTGTTTTGCTTTTTTACGACCCTTTTTATATCGTTCAAGTTGGTTTTTTGCTTTCTTTTTTTGCTGTTATTGGAATAGTTCATTTCGTTCCGAAAATATCAAAAAATTTAATTTTTGATTATAAAAATCAAAAAAATTTTTTTAAGAAGATTTTTTTATGGTTTTTAAACACAATTTGGGTTTTATTTTGTGTTTCCTTAGCTGCACAAATTGCAATATTTCCAATTTCAATTTACATATTTAATATTTTTCCTGTTTATTTTTTAATTACAAATTTGATAGTTATCAAACTTGCTGCTTTAATAATTTTATTTGCAATAATATTTTTTATCTCTTATTTCGTAAATTTTTTTCCTCATTTTCTGAGCAAAATTTTAAATTATTTATTAGATTTTTTAAATTATTCTGTTTCTTTTATAGAAAATTTACCGTTTTCTGTTTACGAAGTAAAAATAAATTTTTCCCAAACCGTTTTTATGTATATTTTCGTAATCTTATTTGCATTTTTTTTGAAATCAAAAAAAATAAAATATTTGAAATTATCTTTGACGGTTTTTATTATTACTTTTTTATCTTTAAATTTAGAAAATTTCAAAAATCAAAAAACTAAAAAATTTATTGTTTATAGCATAAAAAAATCTTTTGCTGTGGATTTTATAAAAAATAAGGAAAGTTTTTTAATGCTTGAAGGTAAAATTAAAAATGATGAAAATTTACAAAATTATTTTATCAAAGCTAATCATTTAAATCTCGGCATAAAGAGGAAATTTTTAATGGATTTTGAGAAAAAAAATTTTTTTAGTTTTTGTAGAATTTTTTTAGGAAACTATTATTTTTCATTTGAAAATAAAAAGATTTTAATTTTAAAAAAAAATGCCATTTTTTGCAAAAAAAATTTTTTTAAATTAAAAGTTGATTATTTAATTTTAGACAAATTTTCAAAAATTAATTTAGAAAAAATATTTTCTTATTTTGATGTAAATCAAATTATTTTATCAAATTATTCAAAATACGAAATAAAAAATTTTGTTAAAAAATGCAAATCAAAAAACATTAAAATTTGGAATGTTGCTGAAGAAGGAGCTTTTGTTTTGAATTTATAAAAATCAAAAAACGACCAAAATTTTATAAATTATAATTTTGAAATTAAAAATTTTTTTTAAAAATATGCCAATTTTTTATGATTTTATTTTATTCAAAAAAATTTTTCTCAAAAAAACGCCAATATTTTTAACATTTTTTATAATTAAAAAAAATTTTTTCCGAAAAACGCCAATATTTTTAACATTTTTTATAATTAAAAAAAAAAATTTTTTCCAAAAAACGCCAATATTTTTAACATTTTTTATAATTTTAAAAAAAAAAAAATTTTCCAAAAAACGGCGATTTTTTTAACATTTTTTATAATTAAAAAAAAAAATTTCCGAAAAACGCCAATATTTTTAACATTTTTTATAATTAAAAAAAAATTTTTTCCGAAAAACGCCAATATTTTTAACATTTTTTATAATTAAAAAAAAATTTTTATAATTAAAAAAAAAATTTTTCCAAAAAACGCCAATATTTTTAACATTTTTTATAATTAAAAAAAAAATTTTTCCAAAAAACGCCAATATTTTTAACATTTTTTATAATTAAAAAAAAATTTTTTCCGAAAAACGCCAATATTTTTAACATTTTTTATAATTAAAAAAAAATTTTTTCCGAAAAACGCCAATATTTTTAACATTTTTTATAATTAAAAAAAAATTTTTTCAAATAAAGTATTTGCATTGTAATTTGCAAATAATTTAATGAAACGATAACCTATTCTTGCAGTAAAACCGTATTGTAATGCTCTCAAATTAAAATCACTTCTTACCTTATCTTCGTAAGATTCACCGTCTTTTTTATATTCTTGTTGTGTGTAGGATAATATTTTTACTCTACCATAAACTCCTCCAGAAATATAAATTCTTTTTTTTCTTGGTTTACTTCTGGGAAATTGCACCTCTAATGTAAGAGGAACATTCAAATAACCAATAACCAATTTATTTTTATCGAAATTTTTATCATCATCTATATTACCAATAATATTATTTTCTTCGTCTTTTGACAAAGTTATTTTTTCATCGAAATGATAATTATGCCACTCTATACCAAGACCAGTAACAAATCCAAAATTATCTTTATAAACAGGTATTCCGTAATCAAACATATTTAAACTAATATTCCAAGATTCAGAAGTATTTAAATCCATATAATTTACATCTTTTGACAAATTTTGAGATTTGTCTTTATCAAGATAAGTAGTGAAACCAAAACTAAAACCTGCAAAATGTCCTTTAAATTTCTTTGAACAAGAACTGTGATTAATTCCGTTCAATTCAAAATCTTTTGATTTTACAATTTTACTAAACTTCTCTAATTCCACATCCATATTTTCTATGTTTTTTATCATTTTTTGATAACCATCACTGCTCTTAAATTCTTCTAAATCTTTTTTTAATTCTTTAGAAGTTTTTTTAATTTCATCATTGAATTTAACTAATTCTTTTTTCAACATATCTAATTTTTCCTTATCTTCTGCAGATAATTTATCTTTCTTTTCCCTTATTACAATATTTTCTTCCCCATTTTCTCCACTTGTAATAATGATCTCTTTTTTACCTATTAAGATAACTTTTTTTGTTGTATCTTTTTCCACTTCCTGAGAAAAAATAGATATAGAAAAAAAGCAAAATACGAAAATTAAAAAAAACTTTTTCATAAATTAAAATTTAAAATTATTTTTTATTTTAATTGTATGACGGATGAAACTAAAATTAGTTACAAAATTTAAAAAAAAAATTTAATAACAATTTTTTTTTTTATTTTTGTATAAAAAATTTATTTTAAAAAAAATTATGAAACCAATTTTAAATAAAGTTCTTTTTTGGGATATTGATTACCAAAGTGTTGATTACGAAAAACATGCACGTTTTGTAATTCAAAGAGTTTTAACACGTGGAAATTTAGAAGATTGGAAAGAACTTAAACGATATTATGGAAAAATAAAAATTAAAAAAGAAGTCATAAAAATCAGATACTTAGATAAAAAAACATTAAATTTTTGTATACATTTTTTTAATATTAAAAAAGAAAAATTCAGATGCTACAATATAGAACCGTCAATAAGAAAACTTTGGAATTATTAAAAAAATTAATGCTAATAGATGAATTAAAAAAGTTTTTTCTTGTAGGAGGAACAGCATTAGCTTTACAGTTAGGACACAGAATTTCAGTAGATATTGATTTATTTACACAAAATAATTTCTGTACAAAAAAACTTTTTATAAAATTGAATAGCATATTTGAAATTTTTGACTTAAATGAAGAAAATAATACATTGAATTTTAATATTATTTTTCCAAAAAATTCTAATAACATTGTAAAAATTGATTTAATAAAATATTCATATCCATTAATAAATCCTGTTTTAGAAATTGAAAAAATTAGGTTATTATCAATAGAAGATATTATACCGATGAAATTATCTGCCATTGCAGGTCGTGGTTCAAAGAAAGATTTTTATGATATTTTTTGTTTGCTAAAATTTTGTTCAATAGATAAGATGTTTTTTTTCTTTAAAAAGAAATTCCCAAACACAAATGAATTTCATATTTTAAAAAGTCTTACATATTTTAGAGATGCAGAAATAGAACCAAGTCCACAAATGATAGAAAAAATAAACTGGAATATTGTAAAAACAAAAATTACAAATGAGACAAATAGATATCTAAATAAATAAAATTATTATTTTAATTATTTTTTTTTCAACAAAATTTCCATTTTTTCCATTTTATTTTTAAACTCTTCATCAACTTGAATTAAATTTTTGACCGTTTTAAAAGAATGTAAAACTGTTGAATGGTCTCTTTTTCCAATTTTATAACCTATTGAAACTAATGATAATTTTGTCATTTGTTTTGTAAAATAAGTTGCAACTTGTCTTGCTTGTACGATTTCTCTTTTTCTTGATTTTGATTGTATATTTTCTATACTTATATTAAAAAAATTTGAAACACGTTCTAAAATTTTTGATGCGGAAATTTCTTTTTCTGTAATTCCTATTAAACTTTCTATAACTTTTGTTGCTGTTTCTATTGTTATTTCTTTTTTTTTCAAAACTTTATGAGCGAAAAGAGAAATTAATGCTCCTTCTAATTCTCTGACATTTGTTTTGATATTTTTTGCGATATATTTTATAATTTCTGGTTTAATGAGATTTTTATTATTTCCAACTTTTTTATTTAAAATAGCTAATCTTGTTTCCATTTTTGGCATTTTTAAATCGGCAGAAAGTCCCCATTTGAAACGAGAAAGTAAACGCTCTTTTAAACCTTTTAATTCTGACGGTGCTTTATCAGAAGTTAAAATTAATTGTTTGTTAGATTGATGTAGATGATTAAAAATATGAAAAAAAGTATTTTGCGTTTTTTCTTTTCCTGCAAATTCCTGTATATCGTCTATTATCAAAAGGTCAACTCTTTGATAAAAATGAATAAAATCGTTTCGTGTATTATTTCTAATTGATTCGACAAATTGAGTTTGAAATTTTTCTGCACTTAAATATAAAATAATTTTTTCCGGATAGTTTTTTTTTATACAATTTCCTATCGCCTGAGAAAGATGCGTTTTCCCAAGACCTGAACCGCCGTAAATTAATAATGGATTAAATGCGGTTTTGCCGGGATTTTTTGAAATTGCTAAACCCGCAGAACGTGCTAAACGGTTACATTCTCCTTCTATAAAATTATCGAATAATTTATTTTCATCTAATTGTGAATAAATTTTTTCTTTTGAAATTCCTGGTATTATAAAAGGATTTTTTTGATGGACATTTTGAGAAAAGTTTTTTTGAATAAAATTTTTCTTTGTATTATCCATAGAAGAAATATGCCTTTGTTTTTTACTGACTTTATACTCTAATTTTGCCTCTTTTCCTATGAATTTTTTCAAAGCATCGCTCAACATTGATATATATTGCTCTTCGAGATATTCATAAAAAAACAAACTTGGAACTTGTATGGTTAATTTATTATCTTCCAAAGACAAAGCAGAAATAGGTTTAAACCAAGTATTAAAACTTATAGAAGGAATTTTCGACTTTATATATAAAATACAATTATGCCATATTTTTTTAGCTTCGTCTTTATTTTTCATTATTTAATTTAATTTAAAACAAAAAAACATTTATTTTTTATAAAAAAATATTTTTTTATTTTTTTAATAAAAAATTAATGAAAAAATAATAATTATAATTTATTTTTTATCTTTGAAAAAATTTATTTTTAATAAAAAAATTTATGAAAAAATATATAATTATAATTTCGTTATTATTTTCTACAAATATATTTTTCTCGCAGAATGTAGAAAATTTAGAAGAATATTTTTCTAAAAATAATTCTTACATAGAAAATGAATTTCCTAATGAAGATTTTGAAAATTTTGAAAAAAATTTTTCTGAAAAACCAGCAGTAAATTTTGAAATTGGTTCTAATTTTTCTACGAATTTTGGCGGTGGAAATACATTTAGTACTTTTATTGCTCCAAATATTTCTTATAATATTAATCCAAAATTAAAAATTAATGTTGGAATGAAATTGACAAGAAGCACTTTTAATGATTTTCAAGTTTATAATTTCTCAGAAAATAGCTTTGGAGATTTAAATGGAGATTTGAATTCTGCTTTATTTTATACAAGTGTAAATTATGAAGTTAATGAAAAATTAAAAGTTTCTGCTATGGTTTTTTACGAAAAAAACAATTTTGAAAATTTCGAAAATGTTCATCCAAATGCTTTTAATTTTATTTCTGGCAAAGGTGCTTCGTTCGGCTTTGAATACAAAATAAATGAAAATATGAAAATTGGCGGAGAATTTCAATATTCTGAAGGTAGAAATCCTTTCAATAATTATAATAATTATAATAGTCCATTTACAAATTCAAGTTTCAATAATCATTTATTTGGTTTCTAAATTCTTTTTTTATAAATTTTGAAGATCAAAAAATAAACAATAAAAGTAATAAATAAAACAATTTTCCAATCTATCATTTGATTTTCAAAATTTTCTATTTCCATATTTATAATTTTATTTTCCACAAGAAAATAAATTATTGTAACAGAAGCATTATTTATAAAATGTGCGAAAATTGGCAGCCATATTGTTCCGCTCCAAAATAATAAATATCCAAAAAATATTCCCATTAATAATCTTGGTAAAAAACCATAAAATTGCAAATGAAATGCACTAAAAATTGTTGCAGAGATTATTATTCCCCAATGTATATTTTTTGTCCAATTTGTAAAAATTTTTTGGAAAATTCCTCTAAATAATAATTCTTCACCAAAAGCGGGAGCGACAGCAATGACAAGAATATTTATAAATAAAGTTGTTAAATTATCAGATTTTAAGAATATTTTTATCATTTCTTCTGCTTTTTCTTCGCTTGTTTTCATCCATAATTCTAAGTCTGAAAGAAATTCGGGCAGAACTAATTTTGAATTTATTTCGCCAAGAAAAGAAATTAATGGAATGGATAAAATCATTGCTAAACAAGCAATAAAAAATATTTCAAAATTTATTTTTCCATCAAAATGCAAAAAATTTAAAGTTTTTTTCCCAAAAAAATATGAAATTATAAAAGGAGGAATTATAAATAAAGCAAAAGTTTGCAAAGTTTGAACATATTTTAAAAAATTAATTTCTTCAAGAAACTTGGAATTTTGAAAATCTGAAAAGGAAATTTCAAAAATTGGTAAAGCAATCAAAATTCCTAAAAAAGTAAATGTTATAAAAACAACTAACAAAATAAATAAAGAAAATAAAAAAATTTCAAAAAAAAAATTTTTTTTCAAAAAACGCCATTTTTTTATGAATTTTTTTCAAATTTAAAAATTCATTGTTTTTTATGAAATTTTTAAACATTTTAATTTAAAATTATTTTTTAAAAAAAAATAAAACTTTTATAAATTTTTTGTTTTTTTTTGTTTTTAAATTTAAATTTGTAATTTAATTAAATATTTTTAAATGAATTTTATAGAGGAATTAAAATGGCGAAATATGATACAAGATTTTACGCCAGAAATAGAAGAAGAATTAAATAATGGTTTTATGTCTGCTTATGTTGGAATAGACCCAACTGCAGATTCTTTACATATTGGTCATCTTGTTTCTATTATGATGTTGAAACACTTTCAAATGTCTGGTCATAAACCAATTGCATTAATTGGTGGAGCAACGGGAATGATAGGAGACCCATCAGGAAAAACTGAAGAAAGAAAATTATTAGATGAAGAAGCATTAGCACATAACCAAAAAAAAATAAAAAAACAACTGGAAAAATTTTTATCTTTTGGAGAAGAAATATCTAATTCTGCAGAAATAGTTAATAACTATGAATGGATGAAAAAATTTTCTTTTTTAAATTTTATTCGTGATGTTGGAAAATACATTTCTGTAAATTATATGATGGCAAAAGATTCTGTTAAAAGCCGTTTGGAAACGGGAATTTCGTTTACAGAGTTTTCTTATCAATTAATTCAAGCTTACGATTTCATATATCTTTTTCAAGAAAAAAATTGTAAATTGCAAATGGGGGGTTCTGACCAATGGGGAAATATCACAACAGGTACAGAACTAATTCGTAAAAAATTAGGTAAAAAATCTTATGGAATTACTTGTCCTTTAATAAAAAAGTCTGACGGAGGAAAGTTTGGAAAAACTGAAAAAGGAAATATTTGGCTAGATGCAAAATTGACTTCTCCTTATTGGAAATATTAATTAATGAGCATAATAAAAGTCCTCATAAAAGAAAATTGCAAAGCATTCTTGCAAAAGAACTTACGGTTATGATTCATTCGAAAAAAGAATATTTAAAAGCTTTAGAAGCATCAGATATTTTGTTCAACAATAAAGGAACGACAGAAACATTATCTAAAATAGATGAAAAAACTTTTCTAGATGTTTTTAGTGGTGTTCCAAAATTTGAAATTTCTAAAATAGATATAGAAAATAAAATTAATGTTATTGATTTTTTGAGCGAAAAAACAAAAATATTCGAAAGCAAAGGAGAAAGTCGTAGATTTATAAAAGGAGGAGGTTTAAGAATTAATAAACAAAAAATAAACTCCGATAAAATTCTTATAAGTACAGAAAATTTAATAAATGAAAAATATATTCTTGTACAAAAAGGAAAGAAAAATTATTTCCTAATAAATATTTTTTAATGAGAAATGAGAAATTTTTAAATTGGAGGTTTTTTTTTTTAAACCTCCAATGTTTGAGGAATGAGGAATGAAAAAAAAATTAAAATATTTTTAATTCCTCATTCCTAATTATTCATTTACATTAATAATTCCTAATTAAATTATGAATATTGTTGTTAAAATTTCTGAGCAAAAATTATTTTTGTATAAAAATGATAAAATTTTTAAAACTTATTCTATTTCTTCTTCTAAGTATGGCGAAGGAAATGAAGAAAACAGTTTTAAAACTCCGATAGGAAAACATATTATTTGCGAAAAAATTGGAGGAAATGCTAAAATTGGAAGTATTTTTATTTCAAGAAAAAATAAAAATGAAATTGCAAAAATCAATTATTCATATAAAAATTTAAGCGATAAAAAAGATATTATAACTTCTCGAATTTTACGTTTAGAAGGTTTAGAAATTGGAAAAAATAAAGGCTTTTTTAATGATAAATTAATAGACACAAAAAAAAGATATGTTTATATACATGGAACAAGCGAAGAATTTGCCATAGGAAAAAAAGTTTCAAAAGGCTGTATTAGAATGAAAAACAAAGATATTATTAAACTTTTTGATAGCATTACAAATAATATCAATGTAAATATAATTTTATAAAAAGATGGTATTTTTTTTATAATTTACAAAAAAAAAAATTTCAAAAAATGATGTTTTTTTTAATAAAAAAAACATAAAAAATTTTTATATTGCAAAAAAATATAAATTATGTTTAATAAAAAAACCTTAAAAAAAGAAATTTTAAGAATTTTTAGAAGGTACAAAAAAGGAAGTTTTAATTATAAACAAATTGCAAAAAAATTGTTTATAAAAGATAATCTAACAAAAAATCTCATTTCACAAATTCTTGATGAAATGGTATTGCATAAAAAAATTACTGAAAAATCCAGAGGTAAATTTAGATTGAAAGAAATGCAAATGCAAAATAAATATACTTATATTAATGGAATAATTAACACAAAAGAAAAAAATATTTTTGTTATTTCTGAAGAAAAAGAGAATATTTATATTGATAAAAATGACTTGAAATTTGCAATGGATGGCGACGAAGTAAAAGTAAAGTTAGATAATAATAATGAAAAAACAGGCAAAATTGTTAGAGTTTTAAATGCTAAAAAAATAAATGTTGTTGGCACAGTTGAGCAAAGTTTAGATGGTAATTATTTTTTTGTTATTCCAGATAATAAAAGAAATTTTCCTTATGACATTTATATTTCAAAATTTGAAAGACATAAAACAAAATTTAAAAATAATGATAAAGTTTTAGTTGAAATTAAAAAACGAAAAACAGAATATAAAAAACCCGAAGGAATTATTTTAAAAGCTTTTGGGCAATCTGGAGAACATAAAGCGGAGATAAATTCTATTATGGAAAATTTTAATTTGCCTTGTGAATTTGAAGAAAATATCAATAAAAAAGCGGAAAAAATTGTATTAGAAATTACAAAAAAAGAAATCGATAGACGTAGAGATTTTAGAAAAATTGCAACTTTTACCATAGATCCAGAAGATGCGAAAGATTTTGACGATGCTTTATCAATAAAACATTTGAAAAACGGAAACTGGGAAATTGGAATTCATATCGCTGATGTTACTCATTATGTAAAACCAAATACAATTTTAGATAAAGAGGCGTACAAAAGAGGAACTTCCGTTTATCTTGTTGATAGAGTTATTCCGATGCTTCCGGAAAGAATTTCAAATTTTATTTGTTCTTTGCGTCCGAATGAAGAAAAATTAACTTTTTCAACGGTTTTAGAATTAGACGAAAATGCAAATATTCATTCCATTTGGTTTGGCGAAACTGTTATTAATTCTGATAAGAGATTTACTTATTCACAAGCACAAGAAATTATTGATAAAGAAGAAGGAATTTTTCATAAAGAATTAAAGAAATTAAATAAATTCGCTCAAATTTTAAGAGGAATTAGATTTAAAAATGGTTCTATGTCTTTCGAAAGAGGCGAAACGAAATTTATTTTAGATAAAAATGGAAAAGCAGTAGATATGTTTTTCAAAACGACTAAGACAGCAAATCAATTAATAGAGGAATTTATGTTGCTTGCAAATAAAAAAGTGTCCGAATTTGTTGTTTTAAATAAGAAAAATAAAAAGCATAAAAGTTTTGTTTTTCGTGTTCACGATAAACCAGATTTAGAAAAATTAAATAAATTTTCCGAAACGGTAAAACATTTTGGTTATAAATTTAAAGTTTCTGAAAAAGACAATAAAGCTTCTATAAACAATTTATTAAATGAAGTAAAAGGAAAAAAAGAGCAAAATATTATAGAAACTCTTGCGGTTCGTTCCATGTCAAAAGCGGAATATTCTACGAAAAATATTGGTCATTATGGTTTATTTTTTCAAGATTATACACATTTCACTTCTCCAATACGTCGTTATTCTGATGTTTTGGTTCACAGATTAATGAAAAAATATTTATTGAAAAAAAAATCCGAAGACATTTTAAAATTAGAAAGAAAATGTAAGCATATTTCTGAAATGGAAAAAATGGCAAATTTTGCCGAGAGAGCATCTATAAAATATAAACAAGTAGAATTTTTTAAAGATAAAATTGGAAAAATTTTTGATGGTTTTATTTGTGAAATTATGAACTGGGGAATGTTTGTTGAATTGGAAGAATCAAAAATTCAAGGTTTAGTTTCTATACATAGCCTATCAGATAATTTTGAAATGACAGATAATTGTACTTTGAAAGGAAAGTATTCAAATAAAAAATATAAACTCGGAGATAATATCAAAGTCAAAATTTTGAAAGCGAACATACAAAAAAAACAATTAGATTTTTCTCTTTTGGAAAAATAATCTAAAATAATGATTTTAATGAGGATTTTTTTCAAAAAAAAATTTTTCGTAAATCGTCAAAATTTTAATGATTTTTAATTATAAAAAAAAAAAAATTTTTTCGTAAATCGTCAAAATTTTAATGATTTTAAATTATATAAAAAAAAATTTTTTTCGTAAATCGTCAAAATTTTAATGATTTTAAATTATATAAAAAAAAATTTTTTTCGTAAATCGTCAAAATTTTAATGATTTTTAATTATATAAAAAAAAAAAATTTTTTTTTCGTAAATCGTCAAAATTTTAATGATTTTTAATTATATATAAAAAAAATTTTTTTCGTAAATCGTCAAATTTTTAATGATTTTTAATTATATATAAAAAAAAATTTTTTTCATAAATCGTCAAAATTTTAATGATTTTTAATTATATAAAAAAAAAAATTTTTTTCGTAAATCGTCAAAATTTTAATGATTTTTAATTATTTAATAAATTTTTTTATTATGATTATTAATCATAATAAAATCGGCATTTTTTGAAAAAATTTTTTTTATTAAAAAATATTAGAATTTTAATCATTTTTTGAAATTTTTTTTTCTTTATTATCAAAAGAAATTTGAATTAATTTAAAATTTTAAAAATAATTATGAAAATAGGAAAATTAGAATTACCAAAATATCCCATTTTACTTGCTCCCATGGAAGATGTCAGTGACCCAAGTTTTCGTTTTATGTGTAAATATTACGGTGCCGATTTA